>NZ_RHQO01000019.1:0-77223 GCF_003935475.1 Pseudomonas sp. p99-361
GCTGATACCTCTCATCAATCCAGCGCCCAGGCGCCAGAGCGGGTGTAGGTTCGGGTTGGGTTTCGTGCGGGGAGAGCAGGCGCTGGTTGCCGGTCTGGTAGCAGGGCGCAGGATGCGGGGCTGGGCGGGTGTTGGTGCCCAATGAATGACCGAACCCCAGCCCGCCAACGAACGCACAAGCCATGGCAAAAATGGCACCTTTCTCAGTTATCACGGAATTCCTCCTTGCTGGCGCCGGTGGCCAGCAGCAGGAGG
The DNA here is from genome assembly GCF_003935475.1 of Pseudomonas sp. p99-361. Taxonomy (NCBI): domain Bacteria; kingdom Pseudomonadati; phylum Pseudomonadota; class Gammaproteobacteria; order Pseudomonadales; family Pseudomonadaceae; genus Pseudomonas; species Pseudomonas sp. p99-361. Next base: position 256 of record NZ_RHQO01000019.1, read on the forward strand.
CAGAGGGCGAGGCGGGTCATAGTCAGCAGTCCCAGGTCAGTTCTTTGATGTAGTCGCCGCCCGAGCAAAGATGCTCGTCGTTGATAACGTCTACGCCCTTGAGATCTTCCAGAGCGGCTTTGGCGCGCTCGATCGCTAACTGGGCATGGCCCATCTGGCGGCGCTTGCGCACCTTGTAGCTGTGGAGCGCGTGAGATTTTTCAGGGTAAGCGAACCGGCGACCAGACACCTTCAGCACGCGCTTTGCATACTTAGGCATGGTTCCGCGCTTCAAGTGCTCTAGGGCCACATACTCATAGGACGGCGGTACGATCCAGTAACAGTGCTCGCTCTCCCGGATCACGACGAAGCGTTTGCAGACGATGGTCACCCCTTCGGGGCTTATCTCGTCGATGTACCGGAAGTGGTCCGGCCAAGCTGATTTGTTTTCTTCAGGCATGACTTCGTCCTTGGCCGCCATATCGCGGCAGTGAGTTGTACAAGTGGTTGGGTTCGGTACAAGAAAATCGGCCGGTGATCCGATTCAGTTCTCAAGCTGCGATACCGAGATTGCGTCTCGCCTCGCTTTGGCTATGGTGAGAGTTCACCCGTGGCATACAACTAAAATCGTAGGAGGCCAACATGAGGATTCGCGGTGAAGTTTTCTGGCAATGGGCTGATCCAACGCTTCACCACCGTGCTCACGACGAGACCCTCGGCGATGGAGCGCACATTGATGTTCAGGTGCGCCTGTCTCGAACGGGTAACACGCAGATGTTCCTCGGCGTTTATGCGGCGGGTGGAGCTCCCCTCCACGAAGAGGCGTTCGACTCTCGTCCAGGCGAGTCGATGACCAGGGCATTAGCGTGGGGCGTGGGGCGTGCTCGCCGAATCGCCACCGAGGGTCTGGCTGCAACGGACAAGCGCGCGGCCTGCTCGAAATAGAAAGGCGAGGGGTTACAGCTGGGCGGAGTACAAATGTGCTCTTGCGGTCATTCGCCTTGGTTGGCGAGTGCATTCAGGCGCTGGAAGGACGTGCCGGGCATTCCCTGGTACGGCTCATCTGACGCGCCCGCAGCTCCGTCGGGCGATAGGGCGGCACGCAGCTTCTTGATCAACCGCCACTCGGCATCGCTGCGGCCAACCCCGTCGTCAATGAATTCAAGTGCCTCGCGCAGCAGTGCAAGCCGATCGGCCAGCTGGGTGCGCTGATTCGAGATCCGCAGGCTTTGCCGCATGATCTGGTTATCCGAATGCTTGACGACATCGCGCAGCCGCTCAGCCTCATCGGCACCGGTCATCGGCCCCAGGCCAACAATCGGCAGCCCAGTCGCCTCCGCATCCCGCTCTGCCTCTTCTTTGGTCCACCAGAAGGCAGTACCAACCATCCAGGCTATTGGCTCGGGGTGGGGCTGCGGGCATGTGGCATTCATTGCCTCCTGTAGTCTTCGGGGAAGAGCTACATGACCGTGGTTGATCAGTGCCGCGTTGATCTCTTCGGCCAGATAACGAGTCACGCTGACCATCTCGGTGTTGCTGGATCGGTTTTCTGTGGGCATGGGTAGCTCCGGCTCAGGCGGCCTTGTGGCTCTCGGGTGTCCAGTCCGCCCAGCCGATAACGGGCATTCTGGTTTTGGGGCTGAGGATCTTCTTGCCCTTCTCATCGAGCAGGGCAGCTTTGCAGCGGATCTTCAGGTCGCGGCATGCGCCGGCCTTCTTGGCCAGTTCGATGAACTGCCTCGCGTGTTGCGGGGTGTCGAATAGATCACTGAGCCGCTTCACCTTCACGCCGGCCATGATGGCGTCGGCGTTCCGCTGAACGGCCTTGATCCACTCTTCGAGCGTGATCTCTACCGGTGGCACACCTGGCTTTCCGCTGGGCTTGGTGTTCTTGGTGGTTTTTCGGGCGTCGGCAAGCGCCTGCGCGGCGGTCATTCCAAAAACTGCGAAAGTGCTCATGGCTCACTCCAGGCAATCCAGGGCTTTCTGAAGCAGCTGCTCGAAAGAAAGCTCACGGTCATCAGGGTCAAGTACGCGCCGTATCCAGCGGCAGGCATCCTCGGCGTTGTCTCGAAGCTCGTCGGCATCGCGCAACTCGTCGTCGAGCTGGCTTTCCAGGCTGCGGATCTCCTCGCGCAGCTCTTCTGCAGCTGCGCTTGGGTCAAGTCCTTGCTCGGTGATGCGTCGCGCGAGTTCCGCTGCAGCGCCTGGGTCGAGCGCGGCGTAATGCAGAAGCTCATCTTCTTTCAGGGCATTCACAGGGATGCTCACGGCAATCTCCATTGCAGGCGCCGCCCTCGCCGGGGAGGCGTTATCGTTGAATAGGGGAAGGCGCTGGCGGGCAGCGCGGTAGGGTCAGGCGGCTGCGTCTTCAGCCGCAGGCTTTGGCTGGTAGACCAGCGTGCCATCGAGGATGGCGGCCTTGATCGCTTCGAACTCCCAGGCGTAGTACTGCGACTTGACGTAAACCCGTAGCTCGGGGTAGTCGTGCTGCTTGCGGCGAATGAAGGCCTCGGCCGCTTCCTTGGTGAAGTGGCTGTTAACGATTTCCCAGTGCTTGTTCCAGCCGGTGACGGTGTGGTCGTCGAGTTCGGCTAGGAACTCCCACTGGTCATCCGTATCCAGCTCAAGAAAATCGCATTCGTGGTCGACCTGGACCGCCTGGTTGATCTCCTGCTGCTCTTCCTCGTCGAGATCTGCCCAGTATTCTTCAGGGCTGAACCATCTGTTGTCTTCCAGGCAGACCACTAGGCCCTCGGCGTAGTCAGCCTCATAGCCGTAGTCGATTCGCTTCTGCTGGACGGTAAACAGTGCGCAGGCCGTGTGGTGCCACTTAACACCCTGGCCATTGCAGTGGTGGCGAAGGCGGGTAACGAAGTCCGCCCAGGTGTCGGCGTTCATCGGGTGGCCGCTTGCCAGACTCGGGCTGGCTTGGGTATCGCTCATGGCTTTCTCCATGCATGCGCCGCCCTCCGTGGCCGGATGCGGCATGGTGGCAATTTGGTTTGGGATGGGGTATTACGGGTGACCGGCATGGGGCCGGATTAAAGGAGATGCAGATGAGTCAGAACGACGGAGCAATCGAAATAACTCACAAGGGCGTACTCGTGCATGCTGCGCCGTATGCACCTCAGGGCGGCACCATCGAGCATTTCCACATTCTAAAACCTGGTTCGCTTGATGTGCTGCATACCGTCGAAGGCCCTTGGGAATCGCAAGCAGCCGCCAAGGAAGGTGTGATCGCAGCGGTTGAAAAGCTTATTGAAGATGGCAAGATTTAGTCTGCCAGCTCGATTCTCAGCGCCTCGCGCGCCCTAAAGTTCTCAAGCTTTCGCGCCACAACCGGCGACACCGTGATTTCGTGGCGCGGAGGTGTCAGCAGCGGCAGCGCGCCTCCCGGACCCAGCCCATGCAGGTGATGAATCATCAGTGTCATAGCCTCGCCCTGTTCCTCGATCCCGGCCCACTCCATCAGTTCCAGCAGGGCCTGTTTAGTCCCTGGTCGAACCTTCAAGCGCAGGTCTTCTTCCTGCAGGCGCTCGGCCTTGGCGCGGCGTTTCTGGTCTCGCTCTTGCTGAGACATCGCCATACGGCACCTCCTTCAATCCGCTGGGCGGTAGGTTGAACTGCTCACGCCGCCTTGTTCTTTGCAGCGCGCTTCGGATTTTTCTGCTCAATCTCAAGATCCATGTCGTTCCACCCGGCCAAGAACCAGGCGCCGTGGAAGGTGTGATAGGCGAATGGGTTGGCCATCTTGCCGCCACCGTTGCGGCGGCATTCCCGGCCAAGGTAGTAGACGCTGGGATGCTCGCCGCAATCGCTCATGGCTTACTTCTCCAGGGCTTTCCGCAGGTACGGGTCGATGTCGGCCTGGCCGAGCAGCCAGCGCTTGTAGTCGCTCGGGATGTCTTCGATCTTCGAGCCGGCATGCTTGCCGAAGCGGATGACCTTCGGGATGCGAGCGTCTTCGGAGATTTCCCAGAGTTCTTCCCAGCTGGCCACCGGTCGCCCCTGCTGCGCCTTCAGTGAGGTGAAGATTGCAGCCAGGAGGCGACGGCAGTTCCTCACGTCGTCCAGGGCAGCGTGAGCATTGCGCAGAAGTTCTGGGGCTTCCGAGCGGTAATGCAGGTAGATCATGGCCGATTGCGTGTGAGTGTCAGCGTCTGGCCACAACATCCGGCTCAGCGCTGCGGTGCAGATGCGCTTGATGTCCGGCTTGCCGATGACGCCCCAGTCGTAATCGACGTTATGGCCGATCAGGTAGGTAGCGTCTTCCGGCAGCTTGAAGGAATCATGCGGCGGGCAGTCGGCCAGCTCTTCGTCCAGGATGTGGCTGGTCGCCAGGGCGCCCAGTTCGATGGGCTTGGATGGCTTGTATCGCTGCAAGAACTCGCCGGTCACGGCCAGGCCGGCACCGAGCTGCAGCCAGGCGGCCTCAACTAACTCGGGGTTGTTCAGGCCGGTGGTTTCAGAGTCGAAAATGTAGGCGGTCATATGAGGTCCGTTTCGCAAGAAGAAGGGGTGTCAGCAGCGTGCTTGCTGCTGACCAGCGGTCAATCGAACGGGATATCGTCCGAGAAATCGGGCGGCGCTCCGTAGTCGTAGTTGTCTGGCTGGGCATATCCGCCGACTACCTGGGCGGACTTAGGTCGCCGGTCATGCACCGGCTTCTTCATGAGCTGCTGAACCATTTTTTCCAGCTTGGCTGGGCTGGTGCAGCGCGGGTCGAGGATCTCGGATGCTGTTTTCTCTGATTCAGCACTGAACGGCGCGTAGATGATCGGACGAGGCATGCCGGTCTGGCTGTTCTTCTCGATTTCCATCTGAATCAGCAGGCCGATGGGCTTCTTCAGGAGTTCAGGGAAGCCAGGTGCAGTTACCTGCTCGCGCTGCTTGGTGTCGTTGTTCCATTTCTCGAACTGGGTTGGCTGCGGGGCGCCGACGGTGCGAAGCTGCAGACAGGCCATGATGGCGTTCATCATCGCGTAGCCGCCCTCGTTGCGGGTGCCGTGCTGATAAGTCAGGTTGAGGTAGAAGGTCGCCTCGGCACCATCGCGGCTCTTGAAGGTGAAGCCGATACCGGTCGAACCGGTTTCCTGCTTCTCCATATACTCGGCGCGTAGGAACTCGCCAATGAACTTGCCCGCCTCGTCGATGAAGGCTGACTTGTTGTCCGCGGCGCGCGCGGCATTTGCGTCCAGGTTGAACATTCAAAAGGCTCCTATGCGGCCTGAGTTGTGTTGGTTAGGTCGTAGTACTCGCAGATGGCGGCATCGACCAAGGCGAGGTCGTTATCGATCATGGCTTCGTTGAACATGCCCATTGGGGCCTTGGTGGTGTCCGACCCGTTGTTCCGGGTGCTGAACAGGTGCTGGCCGTCGCTGACCACAGAGCGCAGGACAATGGTGACCATGCCCTCCAAGGTGATCTTCTCGTCCAGCATCTTGCCGATGGTCTTCATCTTGATCTGGCCGGAATCCGTCTCTTCGGTGTGGCTGAGGATGTAGACGCGAACGTCATCGGGCAGACCGAGCAGTGCCTCGAAGATGTTCCAGGTGTGTCGGCCGATCTCGGTGAACTTGTCGAACCCTTTCTCCTCGCTCCGGCGCATGAATTCGTTGGCCAGGATGTACTGGAAGTCATCGATCACAATCACCTTGCGCTTGGTCTGGCGGCAAGCGCCGATGACCTTGACCCAGTTGTCAGTGACATAGGACTTCCACGCCTTAGAGCCGGGGAAGGGAAGCGGCTTTTTGATGACCTGGACCAGGGCCACGTCATCAGGCTTGAAATTGCGCAGTGATGCGCTCTTGCCAGCCCCGGACTTGCCGAGGATCAGGGTTACGGTTGCCATGCGGCACCTCAGCTTGGTTGGTTGTCCCACTGCCGCTCAATGCGAGCGGCCTCTTCTTCGTACTCTTTTCGCTCGTCGCCCTGGTACCGCTCAGGCGAGAACGATCCGACCGTGCTCCAGTCGAACTGGGCGGCCAGGCGGGGTGTTGTGTTCATGGTTACCTCAGGAGGTGATGCAGCCGGCGTAGGCACTGGCCAGCATCCAGGCAGTGCAAAGTGAAAGGGTGATGAGGCTGCCGCGCAACATGGCGAAGCGGCGGGCGCGCTGGTAGCAGGTCATGGCCGCACGCGGATGGCGATGCGCCGACCTTTCATGGTGACGCCAAGGCTGCGCGTCAGGCTTTGCACCGTCGTTTCGCGGGGCAGGCCTACGGCCTCGTTGAACGGAAGCCCAAAGCTGATCACTGCGAGGCTCCGCTCTATCTGCTCAAGCTGTTCGTCAATCAGGGATTTGACCGGTGCAGTACTCATGAGAACCTCCGGGCTTGCTGCTCCCACTGCTGGTGATCGTGAGCGATCATGCGGTCACGGCGCTCGATGAAGTGATTGCGAAGCGGCAGGTCGATGGCGCCAGTGAGGTGCGCTATGTCGATAGCGATCTCGATCTCACCCTCGAGCCGGGCACGGCCGCTCAGCGAATCCGAACCCTTAGCCATGGCCTCAAGGCGAGATTCGATCATGCCGATCACATCGATACGCGTTGAATTGTTCATGCTGTCCTCCGGGCGGCGCCTGAGCCGCATATGGCTTCCATTTTGCTGAGCGCTGAGCTGATCACTCGACGGCTCTCTGCCCGCTGATGCTCGTTGCGCTCGCGAATCATCGTGTTCCAGGCCTGGTTGTTCGCCCGGGCCTGTTCCGAGGTCATATGGTCAGCCCACGACGAGTCACCAAAGAGCTGGTACTGGCGGTCGACTTCGCGGGCCTGGGCGCTGTCTGCGTAAAGCTCGTGCTCGCGAGCCATAGTCGCCTCTAGGTGGTGGGTTACTTGATGACGATTGATGCGAGGTAGGCGCGCCATTCCAGAACGCGCTTTTCAGCAGCATCGAGTTCTGCTCCAAGGGCCTTGAGCGCGCCGAGGTGAATCATTTCTCGGCCGCGAATCAGCGTCCCTTGATAGGTCCGGCTGTCACACGTCGAGACAGCTACGGTCACGCCGTTGACGGTTACCGAGTAGCCTTTCTGGCCGCAGTGAGCGCGAACAGCTGCGAGCCGATCTACTGCCGCTTTGTGGGCGACCTCAGCTTTCTCAAGCTCTTGCGCGGCTTTCACAATCGCCTCCGTGTATTTGCTCATCGTGTAAACCTCGGTAGCCAACCGCATTGATCAGGTGCCGGGCACCATGGACCAAGCTGGGCGTGAAAAGCCAAGCCCGGCACCTGTCGATGCGGTCGTATGTGAAGGGAAGGGGATGCGGGGTGCATCGGAGATTGATCGGAACACCAGGGCGCAACCCCTGCTTGGTTCCCGCCGCGTTTCTGGTATTGGCCGTCTTGCTCTTACCGGCTCAGGAGGTTCACGGGTCTTTGCGATCCTAGCGCTGCAGCTCGCTTGAGCACGCTCCGATCAATCTCCGATGCAGCCTGCGATGGGGAGCAGGGAATCGGGCAGTTAACGTCAGGCTGACGTGGCGCTGGTCCATGCATTCCGTTTCAAGCGCTGCCTGGGCAGCTACGCGGTTTGCAGCGGGGCCTGCGCTTCTACCTGCAAAAATCCGTGGTCAGTGCAGAACTGCAGCTCCGCTTCGTAGCCAGCACGATTAAGAACCTGCTGTCCGGCATGGTCGTAGATGGCTCGTTGAAAGCCAGGTCCGGCCTTGCGCGGGGTGCGCATTACCGTGTAGCCGTTGCGTTCGAAGCAGCCGTTTGGGCTGTTGGGCTGTGCAACCATCGTCTTGCCCTCCAGGGCGGTTGATTTCCCGTCTGGCCCTGTCGCCAAGGCCAGCCAGTGAAATCATGCAGCGCGAGCCAGTTCAGCCTGTGCCAGCAGCTCCGCTACAGCCTCGGCCGGGGTGCAGCCATCGGCGTAGAAGTCACCCAAATCGCTTTCTTCCCGCGAGCCAAGGGCGACCTGGTGGCCAAGCAGCGCGGATGCCTTGTCGATCCAGCGGTAGTAGGTGCGCTCTTCAGCGTCGATGCGGCATTCGTCAGCCGCCATGGTTGCCATGTTGAACATCGTGAATCCCTCCGGTTGATTTTCCGGATGCCCCTCGCAAGAAGGGCACCGAGAAAATCTCGTGTTGCGGTCACTCCAAGCGCCTATAGATGCCCTTTTAGCTGGACCTTTCAGGGAGACGGTTTGGAGAGCAACCCTCGGTCCGTCTTGCGCGGCCAACCCTGTATTCCTGGCTGACTGGCGCTCGTCGTGACGTTGAGCAGGCGAAGGTTCACTTCGCAGTAGCCAGTTCCAGAGCTGGCATGGGGATCGAATTTATTGCTCGCGCTGTACCGTTGCCGGGATCGATCCGCGAGGTTCCCATCGATGTGAAAGAGCGGTCGGCTTGAGGGCCTCAGCAGTCCCTAATGAGTGACTGCGTGTTGAGGCAAATATCACGCATCGTGTTTTATGTGTCAACACGAAATGTGATTTATTTTTCGAGGCCGTGTTGAGATTCTTCAAAGCGAAGCGTGTTCACCTTTCACGAGGCGTGATGTATGCTCCGCTTAATACTGGATGAATGTACAGCTAACGGAGGAAGATATGGCCAAGCAGAAGAAGTCGACCCCACAAGCGCGCCAAGAGATGACCGCCCTTGAGCGCCTGGGCCTGCGAGTGTCCTCGATGATCAATCACCCGATCGCGCAGTCGCAGCGCTGGGTGACAATCCATCGCCTGGACACGGATGGAGACATGGAGTGGGAGGAGGTGATGGGGCTGCTGGCCGAAACGCCAGAGTTGGATCTGACGTTCAATGACGACGAGAGCGTGACGGTTCGGTGGGAACCGCAGAGCGCTGAGGATCGCGACGACCTGGCAGTGGAGGAGGACTGGGAGGAGGAGAAGCTGGAGGAAGAGGCGGCTTTCTGACGGGCATGAAAAAGCCCGCGGTGTGGCGGGCTTACTGAGATGGGAGCTAGGATAAGCTCATGTCGCATATTCTATGAGCTTTTCAGCGCCGATGGCAGCGGACAATACGGGCATATAGGTGACCCCTACGGACTCAGCCTCGCCAGATATTTCCTGATTTAAGTTTTCGATATTGTTTTTCTGCTTGGCGCCTAGAGTTGGGTCGTCATGTCGAGACACTGCTGAAATCAATACTGCAACTTCGATCCCTGTAATTTCTCTACAGCGCTGAAGCTCAAAAATGCGAGCTCTAGCGTCCCGCAGGCTTGGGCCAGGTCGGATGGGAGTAACAACGTTGAAATGTGAGGCGACTTTTGATGAGACAAATCCGAATTTGACCCGGTCCCCTCCCTCAAACAATACCGTATGTCGGCCGAAATATTTCTCAAGCTCAGGACGGCCAGCGACCACAATATCTCTGATCTCGGTACTGAATCGCTTCGTTACTTCCTCTGCTAAAGGGACATCTTCCTCTTGGAGAGCATCAAAGTAATCAATGTTGCCCAAGCTAGAGAAAAGCAGTACCGCCGTTCGTAGTAATTCCGCTTTGGAGGCTGCTTCAGTGCGCATCTGGTCCCCTGGATAGAGACCAGAAATAGGAACGCCTAGCCTATCGAGAGAGTTGGCCGCGCCTGCGGCTTCTTTGAATAGTCGTAGGCCGAATTCGATGAGTCGGATGGCTCCAACAGATGCCTCGGCGCCGTACAACGCAGCTACGACATCATCGCGGATGATCCGAGCGGCTTCCCAGGCGCCGTCGTATTCGAACACTACGCCAGCCATCAACCTTTCACCTGTACCAGCCACAGGCTCCCAGAAGACTGGGCGCCAAGGGTGGAGAAGAGCAACGCTGGATGAGGTCACGGACATGGCTACTGTTTCAGAAGGTCGTGGGCGGTAGGGAACCGGGCAAGGAGACGATTTCCCATCGTTGACAGCTTAGAGCAAACATCTTTGATCGGCTCGTCGAGATCTGCAATAGATTTGATCTCTGATCCAGCTGATCCGGGGCGGCTGCGATCCAGAAGCATCCAGGCGGCTAGAGCAGACCGGCTGAAATTCTCGGATTCACCCACGTGAGCAGCCATGAGGCAGAGCTTATTTGCATCAGGCATTTTCGAACGCCCATTGCCTAGAGACATGGCGTGATCTATCCATGCCTCCGTCGTGCCGTCCCAAAGCACATTTCCGAAGTTTCTATCGAAATTTTCGATTGCCTCATCCGCTACCGCTGCCAGCGGGGCGGAAGGCAGGTTGCAGATCATGAAACAAGCCTGTTTAACAATTGCGTCATACTCAGGCGTGCCTTCGGGGATTAGGCTCAGACCGATTCTCTGGGATAGGTTCGGATACCCTGAGTCAGCGCTGGCAAAGGCAAGCTCACCATCGACCTCCAATAGATACGAATCAGGAACATTGAGACCCCATGACCTTAGAAGAATGGCGCAGAACGCCTCAGCAACGATTTCTTCGCGTGGACCTCTTTTCAGAACCGCCCCAATGACGGTACCTGAGGCTCGGATTGTGCAGCGCATGGCTCCAGTTATGCCTATCCCGATAGGGCGTTCTGTGCCCTTTATGAGCTCTGCCCACTGCACTTCCATGCGTGATCCTCTGCGAATATTTAGATCGATGTTGGTTACGAGAAACTGACTTGAACGGGGGGTAAGCTCGCCGCGCACATAAACTCAGACCAGGTGCGCATTCCACACCAGCAGCACCCGGGCCTGGATGTAGGTCATGTCCCGGCGGATCAGCCGATCCTTGTGCCGCGGATTGTCCGAAATCATCTCGTAGTGCTCCTCATCAGCCACCTGCAGTCGCTTGATGTAGAGCAGGTCATCCCAGACGAATAGGTACACCCCATCGCCCACGAAGTCGCGGACGTTGATGTTCACGATCAGCGGGTCGCGATGCTTGATGGTGGGCTCCATCGACTGACCCCAGCCGGTGACCACCTTCAGGTGGTAGTGCTCCTCGAACTCGACGCCAATTTCCCGCAGGTGACTGGGGCTGACGCGAATGTCTTTGAGCATTTCCGGGTAGTCATGGGGGAGCTGGCCGCCACCCATTGCAGCGCGGATATCGTAGTGGGCTATCCGGACTTCATCTCCGACCAAGCCAGGATGCTTCATGTCATCAGACGCGACGCTAGACAAGGAATAATCCTCAGCCGCGGCTATAAGGCGCTGCCGGGCTTCTTCAGGAATACCCTTGCCGCTTTTAGCAAGCATCAGCTTAACCAAGTCGGTCGTGCTTCGAGCTGCTGTGGTGGGAGCCTCGACAGCAGGCTGACTGAGCAGTAGCTCGGACTGATCAACGCCCAAGGCAGATGCCATGGCCGCGATGTCCGCCAAGGTCGGCTCCCTCGTGCCTGCCTCGTAATTCCCGACCCGAGATTGCGATTTCCAGCCACAGGCCTCTGCCAGTTGGGCCTGGGACATTCCCGTCGCTTTTCTCAGGCGCTTGATGCGCTGGCTCAATGATTCGTTCATGCGCGGAATTTCATCACGAAACGAAATAACCGGCTTTCACTTATTGTGTTTGCAATTAACACGATGCGTGTTTATCCTTCGGTCATCAATGGAGGAAGACCGTATGAACCAAGTCCGAACGATTCGCGAAAGGGCTGGCGTTACCCAGGCAGCGCTGCGCCGTCAGCTCGGCTGGAATCAGTCCCGCCTGGCCAACTACGAATCAGGCCTGCGCAATCCAGGCCTGCAAGAGGCGCGACTCATTGTGGAAGCGCTTAACGTCCTCGGTGCCACTTGCGCCCTCGACGATGCGTTCCCGCCTGCGCAGGTCGCCGCCTAATCATTTCCAACTGCAAGGAGCTACTCCCGCATGTACGCCAACCGCAATCACCTGCATGACCGCGAGATCAAGGTCCGGGTCGATGAGGACACCTTTGAACTGATCCAAGCGCTGGCAAAGTTTCATCGCACTCAGCGCGCTGTGCTTTGCCGAGAGCTGCTTGAGGCTCAGCTGGCCGCCTTGGCTTCGGAGAATACCGGCGATCAGCACGTGGCCTGAAGGCCCTTAGGAGGCCCCATGCCGATTGAAGAAATCGGATTGGACCAGGGGCAGATGGAGCAGCTGGAGAAAGAGGCGATGAGAAGGGGCGTAAGCCCTGAGGCGCTGGCAGCTGAGCTGATCCGTCGAGAACTGGCCAACCGAACCAAGCCTCGCAACCCGCGAGGAGTCTTGACCCCGTTTCATCGAAAGGCCTGAACAGGCCCTGATAAGCCCGAATTGCGGGCACAAAAAAGCCGGGATAGCGGCCCGGCTCTCTGCAACACAAAACTCTGAAGGGAATTATGCATATGCAGACCCAAAGTGTACAGGCCCTCATCCGGCCCGCGCCACAAAATGCGAACCACGATTTCGTGGCGCGAGAAGTTTCAATGACCAGTCTTGAGCTGGTGGATTTCATCAACGCCAAGCGCAAAGAGATCGGCGACCAATCAGCCCTGCGCCACGACCACCTGATGGCAAAGGTGCCGAAGGTGCTCAAGAAAGATGCCCCGAAGTTTCGGGATATCTACAAGGATGCCCAAAACCGCACCCAAGACTGCTACCGCTTCCCGAAGCGTGAGGCATGTTTGATGGCAATGTCCTACAGCTATGAGTTGCAGGCGGCCGTGTATGACCACATGACCGACTTGGAAGAGCGCCTGAGCGGTCGCGTCATTGCCACGCTACCTGACTTCTCCAACCCTGCCGTTGCAGCTCGCGCCTGGGCCGAGCAATACGAGCAACGCCAACTCGCCCAGCAGGCCCTGGCTATCGCCGCGCCGAAGGTCGATTTCGTCGATAAGTACGTCGAATCGACCGGCCTCAAGGGTTTCCGCCAAACCGCCAAGCTGCTGAGAGCTAATGAGGCCCGCTTCCGCGAGTTCTTGCTCGACAAGAAGATCATGTATCGCATGGGTGGCGAGTGGCAGGCCTACCAGCAGCACATCGACGCTGGTCGGTTCTCTGTGAAGACCGGTACCAGTGACAGTGGTCATGCCTTCAACCAAGCCAAATTTACCCCCAAGGGCGTCACCTGGGTGGCCGGCCTGTGGGCGCAGCACAACCTGGAGGTCAAGTAATGGCCGGTGACTGGATCAAATTCGAACTCACCACCATGGACAAGCCAGAGGTCTGCCAGATCGCAGACCTTGCGGACATCGATCCTGATGCGGTGGTGGGCAAGCTGATGCGCGTGTGGGGCTGGTTCGACCAGCAGACCGAAGAAGGTAACGCTCCGAGCGTTAGCAAAAAGTTACTGGATCGCATCGTCGGCGTTACTGGTTTCTGCGAACACATGAAATCGGTGGGCTGGATGGTTGAGGCAGATGGGCTGATTTCCCTTCCTCACTTTGAGCGCCATAACGGCAAGACCGCGAAAAACCGGGCCTTGACGGCTCGACGCGTCTCCAATCACAAGAATGGTAACGCTGAAGGTAACGCTCGCAGCGTTAAAAGTGCGTTACCTAGAGAAGAGAAGAGAAGAGAAGATAAAGATCAAAAGAACTCTCTCACCGCGTGCGAGGAAATTCACACCAGCGGGGCCGGCGAACAAGATTTCGAAACCTCCCCGAAACCTGCCGATCCGAAAGCACCAGTCGAGATGACTCTGGACTGGGTGCCTGATGCCAAGTCCCTGAAGACCTACTGCGCTCACTACGGCCTGGCCGTGGACCTGTTCACGCCTGAAGCAATCGCCCCGTTCACCGCCCATCACGAATCTAGCGGTGGACTGCAGACCCAGGCCAAGTGGGTGCAGATGCTGGTCAAGTGGGTGAAGAACGACCAGAACCGTGCGAGCAATGTTAGACCGTTCCCGAGCAAGCCCGCAGCGCAGCAAGCAAGCCGCCACCACGGCTTCGCTGATCGCGACTACACCTCAGGCCTGAAACAGCGGGAGGACGGAAGCTATGCGCTCTGAAAAAGTCGTCCAGATCGATCAGGGCGCAGTCGTTGCCCGCATCCAGCCAGCCGAGTGCGAGAAGCACGGCCTGTTCGAGCAGAAGGTCACCATGCTGCTGGGCAAGGCACTCCGCAGCCTCTGCCCTGAATGCGCTCGCATTGCCAAGGAGGAGCGCGAGGCCCGAGCCGAGGCCGAGCAGGCCCTGAACGTTCGCCTGGCGATCTCCCGCAAGCTGGGCGACTCGCTGATCCCGAAACGCTTCGCTGATCGTTCGCTGGCGAACTACAAGGCCGAGCACAAGGGCCAGGCCGAGGCTCTGCGCTTCTGCCGGCACTACGTGAAGACCTTCGACCAGATCGCCGAGAACGGTCGCTGCATGGTTTTGCTGGGCAAGCCCGGTACCGGCAAGACCCACCTGGGCGCCGGCATGGCCAACGACCTCATGCGCAACACCTCACATTCGGCCGTGTACCGCACAGTCGGCTCGATCCTGCAGGCAATCCGTGCCACCTACGACCGTTTCAGCGAGGCGACCGAGGCAAGCATCCTAGCCAGCCTGATCGAGCCGTCTCTGCTGGTGCTGGACGAGGTCGGCGTGAGCAAGGAGCAGCCGAGCGACTTCGAGCTGACGACCCTGTTCGCGATCATCAACGGTCGCTACGAGCAGGTTAAGCCAACCGTGGTGATCTCCAACCTGAGCCCCGAGCAGTTGCCGGTGGCGATGGGCGAGCGCTGCGTTGACCGCCTGCGCGAGGGCGGAATGATCGTGGTCCCGTTCGAGTGGGAATCGCACCGCGGCAAGGAGGCCATCTGATGCGCGCTCTCAAGGAGTTCATCTGGGCGGCGGCCATGGTCTCGGCTCTTCTGGCTGGCTACTGGTTCGCAACGGATATGGGCCGAACCTTTGCCCTGGTCTGCGTGCGTATCGTTGGCGAGCAGCGCGGGCTGGAAGCGTCGCTGGAGGAGTGCAAATGACCCCTGCACAAGAAATCACAGTCGCCCAGCTCAAGAGCCAGGGCTTCGCCCAGATCGTGGAAGGCCGTGAAATCGTCCGCATGACCAAGGGCGCCGACCGCCGGGTCGTTATGGCTGATGGCAGCCAGAAGCGCGGCAACCACGTTGAATTCAAGCGCGCCGGGCAGCCGGCCGGGGAGGGGGTGTGATGGATCCTCGATATCAGGAAATGAAGCGCAAGTGGGACGAACTCGTGAAGGAAGAGACCGCGAACTGGCCCAGTGACAAGCCAAGGATCATCGTCGAGTACTCCGTCTTCTTCGGCATTGGTTGTGAGGAAAACGGCATCTACGGCGTTCGCGGCAAAGTGAGCATTGAGCGCCTACAGGAAATCGAGAGCCAACTGAAGACCGATGAGGACATAGGGGAGGCGCGTCATTGCACCAGCGGCGAAGGCGACTACCTGATGGTTGCGGACTATGACCCAGGCGAAACCGACGACTACGGACAGGTCATCTCCTCCCCGTACTGGGATATCAGCGTTATCGGGTTCCGCACCTTTGACGAAGTGATGGCCGGACGCGTGGCTGGTGAGGAGAAGCACTGATGGACACCAACAAGATGCGTGAGCAGTTCGAGGCCGCAGCAAAAAACCAAGGCCTGTCTCTTGCCCGTACCCATCAGGCACTGCGCTTCGCTAACGGCACCAGTCGCGCCGCTGGTGACTACGTGGCGCTGGAAACCCTGTGCGCGTGGTGGGCCTGGCAGGCCTCTCGTGAATGTTTGGTAGTAGAGCTTCCGGGCACCGTTCGGGCATATCCGCATTCCTGTGCGGATCGCGAAGAATACATGTGGCCGGAAGAAGTGTGCGAAGCCATCGAGGCCGTCGGCCTGAAGGTGGCTAGCCATGGATAATTTCGACTTCCTGTTCGCACTGATGGTTGGCATCGCTATTGGCTGGATCTGGGCGCACCACGCAGTCGCCACTGAGTGCGAGCGCCTGGGCAAGTTCTACGTCGGCAAGCGCACATTCGAGTGCATGAAGATCGAGGAGGGCAAGCGCCATGGCTGAAAAAATCTCCGTCAACTCTCAGGTCAAGCTTTCCGAGGCTGTCACCATGCTCAACCGCATGTTCCGCGACAAGAAGTTCGTCGTGGTCAGCATGCGCCCAGGCAAGGACCGCACCCTGGACCAGAACGCGTTGTGGTTTGCGCTCTACAAGCGCATCTCCGAGATGACCCAGATCGGTGACGCATCGGAGGCCCGCAAGTACTGCAAGCTGCACCACGGCGTGCAGATCCTGCTGAACGAGGATCAGGACTTCCAGGCGGCCTGGTACCGCGTCATGCGCCACCTTTCCTACGAGGAGAAGCTGGACATGATGGGCGACTGCAAGCTGTTCGGCCCGGATGGCATGCCGGTGACCAGCCTCTTCAATCGCGCCCAGGGCATCGCCTACACCGAGCGGGTGGTGGCGGACTTCTCTGCCCGGGGCGTGGTGTTCAGCGACTTGCTTGGGGAGGTGGCGGCATGAGCACGACCAAAGTATTCAAGCTCATTGCCGGGCTTGTCCTGGTGGTCGCATTGACCGCTTACACCCAGACCTCTGTGCCTCATGGCGCAGTGGTCTTCTTGCTGGCCTTCGCCACCTTCCTGGTCGGCTACTTTGCGGGGGATGAGTACTGATGCTTGCCAAAGAGATCAAGCCGAAGAAGTGCAAGGCGCCAGGCTGCGGCAAGCCCTTCAAACCGACCATGACCACACAGAAGGTGTGCAGCATCGCTTGTGCCAAGGCCATGGCCAAGGACCCGAAGCTGCAGAAGATCGCGGCCAAGGCCATCACCAAGCAGGCCCGCCAGGACCTGCAGGAGCGCCGGGAGAAGCTGAAGACCCGCCGCGAGCACATGGCCGAAGCGCAGACCGCGTTCAACGCCTACATCCGCGAGCGCGACGCCGGCCTGCCGTGCATCAGCTGCGACTCACTGCCGAGCGACAACGACCTCATCACCGGCAGTCGCTGGGACGCCGGCCACTACCGGTCGGTGGGCGCCTGCCCTGAGTTGCGGTTTGAGCCGCTGAACGTCCACCGGCAGTGCGTGAAGTGCAACCGGAACCTGTCGGGTAACGCAGTCGAGTACCGCATCCGGTTGGTGAAGCGCATCGGCGCCGACCAGGTGGACTGGCTCGAAGGGCCTCATAAGCCCCAGCGCCTGACCATCGAGGACCTGCAGGCCATCAAGGCACTGTACAGGCAAAAACTCAAAGACCTACGGAGGGCAGCAGCATGAACTGGACGCCAACAGACAGCGGTCAGCTGCTGATCCTGGCCATGGTTATTTTCGGCGGGTATGCGCTCGCGCGCGGAGCAGTCATCAAGGCCAAGCGCAAGCGCGAGGAGGGCGGCCCATGCAGCTGAACAGTGCACGTCAGGCATGGCACGACTGCCTGTATACCGCCTGGGACAGTCAGGGCGCATTCATCGAGCAGCTTGGCCTTCTGGGTGCCATGGTGCAGACCACGGAGAAACAACGGAAGGCGAGCCATGCTGTGCATCAGGCTTTGGCCGGTGGCATTCAGGTTGCTATCGGGCGTCTTCCTCGGAGCATCAAGGCATTCGGGAATTTCATGTACGCGCCCCGTCTCGACGCTGACACTCAGGAGGATGCGGAGGAGGCCGTGTTCACGATGGTCCAGCAGCGATCGCCACGAATGACCGCAGCCAAGCGCGAGAAGCTGGAATACGTGGTGAAGGGAGTTATGGCCCGGTACCGGTACATGCACCAGGGCGGCCAGTCGGCCAATGATGACCCGCTGGCATCGCCGGAAGGCTTCCGGGCATGGCTCGACGGCCACTACGGGGTTCATCTCGAATCGTCGAACTGGGAGCGCGACTGGGGCGGTTTCGTCAGCTTGGCGTTCGAATGCTGCGAGGATTTGGACAAGCAGGCCTTGAGCCCGGTAGCAGCTGCAATTTACGAAATGCGAAGGGCCGCTTGAGGCCCTATTGCGTTCCCGTGCGGCTGATGGCATGATTTCGCCATCCTGATAATTTTGCCTTCGGCAAACACCCACATGAACCCGGCCCTCGCGCCGGGTTTTTTGTTGCCCGATGGGTGAGCTGGGACCCACTTCCAGTGTGGCCCGAAAGGGATAACTGGACGCGGATAAGCCGGTAGTGCCGCGATGCAGCAAAACACCGGCAGCCCAAGAGCCCGTACCTCACATGCTTCGCGGGTGGCTTGAGGCGGATCTGACGAGACCGATGCGGCAGGGTGTCGGCGACAGGGAAGCCTATGGCGGACAGGTGGGGAAAGACCCACGCATATGCAGATGATCAAAGCCCGGCGGAGACGCGCAGGGGTAACAGTCAGCGTGGGGACTGGAGGGAAGCGCCACGACAGCGATCTGAAAGGTTCGCCATCTGCACCCATTCTGAAGTCAGGTCACGGCCTGGCATTCCAAACATGCACAGCGAGAGGTCGGGCATGGATTTTTTTCACCGCATGCTCGACAAACTTGATTGGGCTATTGCGGGCCTATTGGGGGCCTTAGTCGCTACCCGCTGGCACAAGGACGACCTGACAGACCGAAAGGCCTGGATCCTGTTCCTACTCACCGGCATGGCCTGCGCCCACTACCTCACTGGCATGGTCAGCAACTACTTCGGTATCACCGAGCCTCGCAGCGTTGCGGGCGTCGGTTTCCTTCTTGGTACGTTCGGTGGCTCTCTCATTGCCGCCGTAACCCGAGCGATCAAAGCCGCCGATCTCTGGTCTGTGATCAGGTCCAAGTTCGGAGGGCCAAGCTCATGACATACGAATACATCAACGCCATTGCCGCCGGCCTCATCGCCATCTGGGCAACCTGGTGTGTGCTTAGCGGCAGAGTGCGGGACGGCGTTATCGGAAAGGTCCTGTATGCGGTCATCGCCATCAGTGGGTATGCAGTGCTCGCCCGGTCGGAGCGGTTGTTCTTCACCGCCAACACCGCCTGGGCCACGCTGATGGTCGCGCTGGCTCTTGCCGGCATGCGGCACATGTTCATGCTGACCTACTGGCCGCGCGTGAAGCGCTGGATCTGCCGCCATCTGGATTGCGACCGCTGCAAGTCTGCGGAGTGATCGGCGCCACAAAATCATGAAGTGCCATTTCGTGGCGCGGAGTAAAACCTGTGACCACATCAAAACCGCGAATTCAAGTGCCATCTGGCGGGATTGTCACCACTGACAGCCTTTCCAACCTGGTGGCCAACATCGGCACCAACCGGGACAAGCGCACGCACAACCAGTTCGGGTTCCAGTTCGTCACACCGTATGAGCTCGAAGCGGCCTATCAGTCCAATTGGCTGGCCCGGCGCATCGTGGACAAGCCCAACGAAGATGCCCTGCGCGAGTGGCGTACCTTCTCGGGCAAGGACGCGAAGCAGATCGCTGCCGAGGAGCGCCGCCTGGGTGTGCAGCAGAAGTACCTGGACGCATGCTGC
Source organism: Pseudomonas sp. p99-361 (assembly GCF_003935475.1). Classification (NCBI taxonomy): domain Bacteria; kingdom Pseudomonadati; phylum Pseudomonadota; class Gammaproteobacteria; order Pseudomonadales; family Pseudomonadaceae; genus Pseudomonas; species Pseudomonas sp. p99-361. Next base: position 19,506 of record NZ_RHQO01000019.1, read on the forward strand.
TGGGCTGACCTATACGGCGGCGCGGCCATGCTGATGATCACCGGCCAGGACCTGAGCAAGCCTCTCGACCTGAACAAGGTGAAGAAGGGCGGCCTGAAGAACATCGTTGTCTTCGACCGCTGGGACATCCAGCCGAGCCATTTAAACTTCACCGACCCTCTAGCGCCCAACTGGATGCTGCCCGAGGTGTACACGGTCGTGAACGGCCAGCAGCCCATCCACTACTCGCATGTCATCCGCCGCACTGGCGCCCGCCTGCCGCGTCGCATGGCTCAGTTTGAACAGGGCTGGGGTGACAGCCGCCTTCGCCGCTGCATGGAAGACCTGCGCGACGTCGTGGCCACCAAGGGTGGTATCGCTTCCTTGGTGCTTGAGGCCAACGTCGACACGATCAGCGTGAAGGGCCTTCAAGGCGCCTTGGCCAGTGCCCAGTGTGACCAGATCACCGAGCGCTACCGCTTGTTCGGCATGCTCAAGGGCATCATCAACCTGGGCCTGCTGGATCAGGACAACGAGGTCTACGACCGCAAGAGCATCGCGTTCTCCGGCCTCAGCCAGATCATGGAGCAATTCATGGTATGGACTGCAGGCGCCGCCGAGATGCCGGTTACCGAGCTCTGGGGGCAGTCTGCCGCTGGGCTCAACTCCACCGGTGACGGCGACCTCAAGACCTACCACGGCACCATCAAGGGCAAGCAAGACGGCCAGATGCGCCGCGACTTGGAGCGCCTGGACGAAGTGCTGATCCGTTCTGCGCTGGGCACCTACCCCGAAGACATCGAGTTCGAGTGGAATCCGCTCTACCAGAAGTCGAGCGTGGAAGAGGCTCAGGAGGATCTGGCAGACGCCCAGGCCGACCAGCTCAACATCGAAAGCGGTGTCATCAGGCAGAGCCACGCCATGCGCCGGGCTCAGTCGAAGGGCCGCTACGCCATCACCGACGAGCAGATCGCCGCCCAAGAGCAGCGCGAGAAGGACGAAGACAGTGGCCTTGGCACCGAAGAAGACCTCGACGCCTTCGGCCTTTGAGGTCCTGACGGCGACAAACAAGACCCTGCTGGGGAGAAAGAGAAAGCCCCGGGAGCCTGACCCGGTACAGCCAAGCCAGGACGCCGAGCGCTTCTATCGGGGGCAGCTGAATGCCCTGGTAAGGCTCATGTCGCAGCAGCTGTACGCTGTCCTCGGCCCTGAGCTGGCCCGCTTGAAGCCTCAGTACACGGCAGACAGCGTGGCCACCCTGGACGGCTGGACAGATGACATCCTCGCGGTGATTCGCCGGGTGTCGTCGACGTTCACCACCAACCTGTTCGACCAGCAGGCCCGGCGGGTAGCAGCAGGCACCATCAGTCGGGCCGAAGCCGACAACGCCGAGGATTTTCGCAAGTCGGTCAACCGGGCTGTCGGCGTGGACTTCGAACTGATCACCAAGCCCAAGGGCATGGTCGACTACCTCGAAGCCTCCACCGCCGAGAACGTCAACCTGATCAAGTCCATTCCCGCCGAGTACTTCCAGCGGGTGGAGACGATCGTGCTGGGCGGCATGAAGAGCGGCCTCGCTCCCACGGCCATCGCCAAGCAGATTCAAGAGCAGACCGGCGTCAGCGCCAGGCGGGCCAAGCTCATCGCCCGGGACCAGGTGTCGCAGCTCAACAGCGATCTCACCCGCCAGCGGCAGACAGCTGCCGGCATCGAGTTCTACCGCGTCGAGACAGCCAAGGACCAGCGCGTCTCAGGCGACCCCAGTGGCAAGTACCCCAACGCCAAGATCAGCTGCTACGGCATCGCCAAGCAGGACATCGGCTACGGCCCTGGCGTGTACAAGGTCTCCGAAGGGGCCACTTGGCGCGGCGTGACCAACCTGCACCCTGGCAAGCACCACCCGCTCTGCCGGTGCGTAGGGATATCCCTGATACCCGGCGTGAACTACTTCCCCGACAAGAACGGGTAGCACATGAACAAAATGACCATCGACGCGGCCTTCACGCCGACGTCGCGCACTCGCACGCCTGAGGGTTACCTCTGCGTCAAGGGCATTGCGGCTCGCACGGGGGTTTACCAGTACGTTTCGACTGAGCTGGACCTGCCAGGCCCGGCTCGCATCGTCAACGTCTACAAGCCCGCCGAGGAGCTATTCGACCCAGAGTCGATGGCCACCTACGTCGACAAAGACGTGACCAACGACCACCCGGACGACCTGGTCGACTCCACCACCTTCAAGGATGTCTCGGTCGGCCATGTGCGAGGTGTTGAGCGTGAAGGCGATCACCTGATCGTCGACATGATCATCAAGGACCAGTCAGCCATCGACGACATCGAGTCGGGCAAGGCTGAGCTGTCGCCTGGGTACACCGCCGAGTACGTCGAAGAGGCCGGCACCGCCCCGGACGGCAAAGCGTACGAGTACACCCAGCGAACCATCAAGAACAACCACATGGCGGTTGTAGACGCAGCGCGGGCCGGCAAGGTCGCCCGCATTTTTGACCACAAACCGAAAGGTATCCCCCCAATGGCGACCCGGAAAGTCTTCCTAGACTCCAAGAAAAGCCGCTCCGTCATCCTCGACGAAGAGACCGCAACGGTAGTCGAAGACGCCGTGGCAAGCCTCATGAAAACCCTGGACGAGGCCAACGAGCGCGCAGACAAGGCCGAAGCGGCCAAAGACGAAGCCGAAGAAAAGGCTGACGAGGCGAAGAAATCGACCTCCGACGCTGCCATCGGCGAGCGCGTCAAGCTCACCCTCGACACCATTGCCTCCGCCTCGAAGATCGTGAAGAACTTCGACAGCAAGGGCCTGGTATCCCCGCTGGAAATCAAGCGCGCCGCGCTCGCCCAGCTGAAGCCAACCCGCGACTGGGCCGGCAAGTCCGAGGCCTACATCAGCGCCGCGTTCGACTCCGCCGAAGAGGATGCCAAGGAAACCACGGACGAGGATGACGACGAGTCCCAGGCGACCAAGGACAGCCTCGCCGGCCTGGCCAATGACATGAAGAACCGTCCGAAGCTGACCACCGACGGCTCCGACGCCTACAACAAGTTCCTGCGGGGTGAAAAGTAATGGCCACTGCATTTGACACTTTCAACCAGTACGCCAGCGAAGCCTTCGAGGGGCAGATTCAAGACCACTCGATGGATGACGAGATCACCTACGTCGTCGAGACCGCTCCCGTTCCATTCGGCCGAGCCCTGATCCAGGGCGTGGCTGACAAGGGCGGCCGCCTCCCTGCTGCAGCAGCTGCGTTCATCATCGGTGTGTCCGTGCGTCAGTCCATCGCTGTTGGCGGTGGCTACCTGACCGGCGACGGGAACGCCAACGGCAACGTGGTCGGCTCTCGCCCGGTGGGCCAGGAGTCCACAGCACTGGCGTACGGCCGTATCTGGGTGAAGACCCTCGGCGGATCGACTCCGAATCAGCAGGTGTACATCGTGCCGAACACCGGCGAGTTCACCAACGCGGCTACCGCAGGCAACCTCCTGTGGCCGGGCGCGACCTTCAAGAGAACCGCTGCCGCTGGCGGCATGACCGTTATCCAAGTTCGCGGCCAAGCGCTCGCAACTCTGGTGGCTTAAGGAGAATCGAGTATGGCTCGCACCACAATGGATGCCCAGATTCAGGCCGCGCTCGGCTTTTACACTGGCCAGCTGACCTACATCGAGCAAGAGGTACTGCGTCAGCCGTACCCCGAGATCAAGTACCCCACCATCCTGGCTGTCGATACCTCGGCGCCGGACTGGACCGAAAGCGTCGGCTTCAAAACCCTCGACTTCCGCGGTAAGCCGCAGATCCTGGGCGACAAGTCGAAAGACTATCCGCTGGCAGAAATTGCTTCGGCAATGGGCGCTGTCGATGTGCACACCTTCTCGCTCGGCTACAGCTACACACTGGCCGAACTGGGTAAGGCAATGGAAATGGAGCGCGCCCAAGGCTACGGGGCATCCATCAACTACCTGGCAGAGAAGCCAGCCGGCGTGCGCATGCTGACCGAGCAGTGGCTCGACTCCACAGCGTTCGCTGGCGATCCATCGGTGCCTTCCCTCGCACAGGGCGGCCTGATCAAGTACCCAGACGTTCCTGTTGTGTCGTCCGGGACCTTGCTCGGCGGTCCGGATAAGACTATCGCGCAGATCATCGCTCAGGATGACCCCAACAAGGTATCTCAGGATCTGCTGAACCTGTTCAACAACGGGCGCCTTCGCGTCAGTATCACGCAGACCCGAAACGTCTTCCGCCCAACGCATGTCCTGCTCCCGGCGATTCAGCACGGCCAGATCGAGAGCTACCGCATCCCGAACACGTCGGACACGCTGCTGAGCTACCTGGAGCGCGTGACCAAGCTCACCTTCGAGCCGATCCTCCAATTGGCAGGCGCAGGCGCTGGCGGTACCGACCGGATGATGTTCTACACCAAGGACGCCAAGTACGCGAAATTCCACATGCCAATGCCATTCATGCTGAATGCGCCAGTGGTAAGTGCTGGCGGCCTGCAGTTCGAGTCGGCAGGCCTGGTGCGGATCGCAGGCACTGAATTGCGCGTGCCCAAATCCCACTTGTACGTCGACGGCATCTAAGGGGGTCACCATGTCTTCGAAGAAGATCTACACCAACGTCAGCGCCAACCCTGTCGTCCTCTCGGATGGCAGTTCTGTGCAGCCAGGCGGGCAGACCACCGAAGATCAGTTCGAACTGGCCAAGGGCTCGTTCTGGGAGCAGCACGGTCTGCTGGTGGCCGGCGCTCCTGAGCAGCCTGACGACGCCAACGGCGACCTGCAGGTGCTGACCGAGGAGAACACCCAGCTCAAGGCTGACCTGTTCGCCGCCCAGGCCAAGCTGGCCGATCTGGAAGCCGCCACCAAGGGGCATCCCGAGCAGATCAAGGCGCTGGAAGATCGCCTCACCCAGGAGTCGGCGCGTGCCAGCAAGCTGGAAGGTGAGCTGAAAGACGCCCAGGCCAAGCTGGCCGGCAAGAAGTAACCCAGTGTCTCGGCCCCTTCACTGGGGCCTATGACTGGAGACCCTGATGGCTTCCATCACGAATATCAGCTCGCATCGCATCGACCTTGCCGACCTCTCGTTGGCGCCGGGCGAGGCGATCGAGCACTTCGACGACCGAGAGGCTGAGCGCCTGAAGTCGACGAATTTCTACCGGGCCGGCTGGATCAAGGTTGGCCCATCGCCCGAGCCCGAGCCGCCCACCGAGGAGTGACCCGCCATGGCCGAACTGAACATCCCAGTGACGCCAGAGATGGTCGCTGAATTCCGCGAGTTCTACGAAGAGTTCGCCGACCCGGCCAAGTGGTCAGACGCCAAGATCACCAAGGCGCTGAACATCGCCAAGGGCGAATTCGGCACCTGCGGTAACTGGGGCCTCTATGACCCCTATTCGCTACTGCAGCGCGGATGGTTCGCGTTGGCGGCCCACTACCTGACCTGGAATGCGGCCACCACTGCCGCGACCGGCGCCGATGGTAGCGCAACTACGCCATACGCAGTGGCCAGCAAGAGCGTTCGCGATGAGTCGGTGTCCTACGCCGTCCCAGGCGCGAATGCATCGCTGACGGCCTGGGAGGCGGCTCTTGCGCTCACCCCATACGGCCTCGAGTACCTGCACCTGCGGCAGCGGGCTGGCATGGGAGCGATCTGCGTATGATCCGGCCCACCGTAAGTCTCATCGGCCGGCAGCAGGTCGAGCAGGCAATGAAGGACCTGGCCAAGCGGTTGGAGCGCGAACAGCGCGTGCTGGTCGGCGTACCTGAGGGATCTGGCTCCTACGAGGACGGCCTGACCATCGCCACTATCGCCGCCGTGAACAACTTCGGCAGTGCTGACGGACGCATCCCGGCACGCCCATTCCTCCAGCCTGCAATCGAGGATGGAGCGCCCATGTACCGGCGCCTGGCTGAAATAATGCTGCCGCGCGTGCTCTCCGGTGAGATGGAGATGCGCACCCTGCTGGTTCAGCTGGGCGACCTAGCAGAGGGGCATGTGAAGCTGAAGATAGATGAGATCAAGACCCCGCCAAACGCCCGGTCGACCATAGCAAAGAAAGGTTCGGACAACCCACTTATTGACGAAGGAACACTTCGCCAGTCGATCCGCTACGTCATCGACGACAGCACCGATCCTCTTGAGGAGGGCATCTGATGGGCCTGAACATGCGCGGGCACGTCAGCGGCCCCTTCGTGTCGCATCGTGGCGTGCAGCGGATGCGCTACAGCAGCGAGATCATCGACTTTGAACCGAAGCTGACCATGACGTTGCTCGACACGTTCGACGCCAACGTCCAGCCGGCCAGCGACAAGGAAATCGAGTTCCTTCAGATCGGCGCCGAGCGGATCAACGACATCCGGGTCATTCACAGAAACGACGGCAAAGGGATCGAGGTTTCCACTCCCGGAAATCTGGCCGACATCCTGGTATTCGCCGAGACGCCAGGCCAGCCCGCCACCTGGTGGAAGGCCATGGCCACCGATTACCGCCCCTGGCACAACTTCTGCCGCGCGGTGATCGCCAAGCTGGACCCGGCCGAAATCGAGAAGCTACAGGGGTACGCCAATGGTTGACACCATCGCCCTCACGAAGGTCGTGTGCCAGGTGGTGGTCGCGGCCACCGGCCTGCCGGCCAACAAGGTGATCGTCGGTGACCCGGGCACATCAGCGCCCACTGGCACCTACGCTGCGGTGCGAATCGACAGCCCGGCCCAGTTCGGCCAGGCACTCAAGACGCAACGCAACGTTCCAGCCACCGATGACCCGCGCTTCGAGGACATCATCGAGCGGGTGGCCACCCAGTTCACCATCGGGTTCAGCATCAACATCTACCGTGCCGGCGCCATGGGCATGGCCATGACCCTGTGCGAGGCGAACAAGCGGGAGCCGATCAAGAGCATCCTACGCCGCGCCAAGTTGGGCTGGTCCCGCATATCACCGATCAACAACCTGACCGGCCTCTACCAAGCAGCAATGGAAGAGCGCTCCCAGGTCACCCTGTACCTCTACGGCGAATCCGTGGCTGAAGACCGAATCAATCGGATCTACCGCGTCGGCTTCGAGGTTCAAACCGAACAATCTGGCGCCATCGCGCAAGGGGAAGTAAATGCCTTATCCGGCTGAGAACATCATCAACATTGTCACGAACATCCGTGCGGCCGGCCTGGGCACTGCCAACTTTGGCGCTGGCATGGTCTTCGCGGACTTCGACTCGTCCACCGACACGACGTTTGCCGAGGGCAGCTACCGGGACTACGGAGGCGCTGCGGCGGTGGCGGCAGACTTCAACATCGCGTCCGATGTTTATCTGGCGGCCCTGGCCTGGTTCTCTGCCGTGCCCAAGCCAAAGTCCCTGCGCATCTACCTGCGACAGGAGGATGACAGCCCGGTCGAGTCGATGAATGATGCGATCAATAAGCGCATCTGGTTCTACTGGTACGAGTTCGAGACCACCATCCGGGCCAACGACGCCGACGTCCTGGCCCTGGTCGTTGCCGGGGATGCTGCTGGCAAGTTCTACGCCGGCACCACCAACCAGGCAGCCGTACGCGATCCGAGCCTTTCCACTGACATCGTCAGCAAGGCCAAGCTGCAGGGCTCGCGCCGGGCATTCCTGCTCAGCCACGCCACCGCCCCCTATGCCGGCTTCGAGCTTGGCGCCGTGTTCAGCCGCGTCAACTTCAACGCGGCCAACTCGACCAACACCGGCGAGTTCAAGAAGCTGCCAGGCATCCCAGCAGAAGACCTGACCATCACCGCTTACAGCGCGATGAAGGAGAAAGGTGCCCCGTTCTACACCGTCGTCGAGACCGGCGGCCAGGTTGACGCCGGCCGGGTGATCAACTCGAAGTCGACGTCGAGCTTTGGCGAGTACATCGACGACGTGTTCAACCTGGACGGCTTCGTGAACTCGCTGCGAGTGAACCTGTACAACGCCTTGGCCAATGTGCCAACCAAGCTGAAGCAGACCCCAGAGGGTCAGCAGGTCCTGATCGATGCTGCTGCGCAGATCGGCCAGCGCTTCATCGATAACGGCTACCTTGGCGCTCGACAGTACACGAGCGACGAGACCGGCGAAGAGGTCTTGAGCGATGGCTACGAGATCCTCAGCAAGGCTGACGACATTCTCGACCTCACCGACGCCGAGCGCGCAGAGCGCCTGGCCGCCCCAATCATCATGCGCCTGTTCCGTGCCGGCGCCATCCACGCCGTAGACGTAACCGTCAACGTCGACTGAGGAGATCCCGGAATATGTCGCTTAACAACATGTCAGTCGAGAACACGATTCTCGTCATCACCGGGATCGGCGTCATAAACGACTGGGGCCGCACTGACCCGCCGTTCACCATCGAATGGATCGATGATAACGGAAACCTGATTCGCGGCCTTGGCGGAAATGGCGTCAGCTTCTACCGAAAGAATCCTGGTCTCCGCGTCACGGTAAACCTGAATCCAGGTAGCCCGCAGGCAACCGCACTGCAAGCAATGCTGAATGCCAAGACCGAGCTGTCTGGCTCCTACGCCTCGGTCGCCGGTTTGGAGGGTGCCGTGTTCTCCGAAGGCATCTTCACACGTGGCAAGTCCATGGCCCGGGGCGGCCCCGGCCTGAATGACGGCACCTTCATCATGGAATTCAACAAGGCGAAAGTGGCATGAACCAGGCCCAGGACTTCATCCGCAAGATCGAGCACGAGGGTGTGACCTACACCTTCGGCATGCCCAGCGCTGAAAAGCAGCGCGCCGTGCTGTTCCGGCTGGGCAAGTACGGTGTCGAGCCGCTGATTCGCGGCCTGGCCCAGGCCGAGCTGGGCGCCGCGTCGTCGGTGGCCATCGCCGGCCAGATCGTTGGCGTCATGCTGTCGCGCATCCCAGAGGATGACTTCAACTTCATCTGCGACACGATGCTGGGGCAGATGCACAAGAACGGCGAACCGCAGACGATCAACGCGTTCTCCGGCCGCCTGAAGACCTACTTCACCCTGGTGGTTTTGGCCCTCGGGAACGTGTTCGAGGATTTTACCGGACTCCTGACCCTCTTCCAGAGCTCTACCGCTTCAGCCGGGGAGCCAGGGGCGAGTCAGGAGAGCGCCTCAACCCAGCCATCGACTGGGACCTCTGGCGACCCTGCGTAGGCATCCCCGGGGTTTGTCCTCCGCTCTGCACCTACAAAGACCTCACTGACGGCACCTACTCGCTGGGCTGGGTCAAGCGCGCCAACCTGGCGATGGATGAAATGCTCTACGTGCGGCAGCTGCACGACGAGATCCGGAGAGCGAACCCGTGAAAGTACTTGAGAGCTTCCTGATCGCCCTGGGCATCAAGGTCGACGAGAAGTCATTCCAGAAGGCCGATGCGGCGTTTGGCGGCCTCACCAGGTCGGCCCTGCAGTTCGGCGCCGTGCTGGCGAGCAAGCTGGCCATAGACAAGGTGGTGGGCGACTTCAAGAACGCCGGCACCGCGCTGGACAACTTCAACCGCCTGACCGGGCTCAGCACGCAAAATGTGCAGGCGCTGGGCCAAGCACTGGCCGCCCAGGGCGGGAATGCGCAAGACGCCTTCGCGGCCATGCAGAAGATCCAGGACCTGATGGCATCGCCCATCACCGGTAACGTCGGCTGGTTCGGCGACGTAGCCAAGCTGGGCCTGGACCCGAACGCTATCATTGGCGCACAGGACACGGCAGAGGCCCTGGCCAACATCGCCGGCGCCTTCGAGAAGATGACGCCGCTGAACCAGCGCCTCGCCGGCCAAGCCCTGGGCTTCGACGAGAACACCATCCGCCTGCTGATGAAGGGGCGCGACGAGGTCGAGAAGCAGCTGGATTCCCGCAACAAGCTGGGCATCATGACCCAGAAGCAGGTCGAGGACGCGGCACGCCTCACCAAGGCGAACGCCGAGCTGAACCTGGTGTTCACCGACATGGGCAATACCATCGCTGGCGAACTGGTGCCGGCCTTTGCCGAGTTGGCCGAGGACTTCACCGCCTTCTACCGCGACAACAAGGACCTGGTGGATTCTGGTCTGGAGGCCTTCTTCGGTACTCTGGCCAAAAACATCGAACTGGTCTCAGCCGCCCTTGTTCTCATGGGCGGCGCCAGCGCCTTGAAGGGGCTTGCCGCTCTGCGTGCACTGGTAGGCCTGGGTGGTGCTGCAGGCGCTGCTGGTGCCGCCGGTGCGGCCGCGGGCGGTGCGGCTGCAGGCGCATCTGGGCTGGCTGTGGCAGGTGGTAGCGCGGCTGCGCTGCTGTACTCCGGCAGCCTGAACGCTGGTGAAGACCAGGAGCTGCTGAATAACCGACTTCGCAAGGGCGGATCTGAGGCTGCTGCAGCCGTCATGGACTTTTTCCGCGCCAAGGGCTGGTCTGTCGAGCAGGCCGCCGGTATTGCGGCGAACCTGGAGCAGGAAAGCGGCTTCCGACCAGATGCCGTGGGCGACGGCGGAAATGCCTACGGCCTGGCCCAGTGGCACCCGGACAGGCAGGCGAACTTCGCCAAGTACTCCGGCAAGGACATTCGCAGTTCTACCGCAACCGAACAGCTCGAGTTCATCAACCACGAGCTGACCAAGGGGGCCGAAAAGTCAGCTGGTGAGCGGCTGAAGTTGGCAGCAAGCGCCAGGGAGGCCGCGGGCATCGTCTCGCGTTACTACGAGCGCCCGGCAGACGCCGATGGCGAGGTTTCCCGGCGTGGCGACATCGCCGATAACTACGGACTGCCTCAGGCGCCGGCATCTGCGGCTCCGGTTGTGGACCTGCGCGACCCAGAGCAATGGGCCAAGGTCCAGGCTGACCTTTCCAGGTCTGGGCAGCAAGGCCCAAGCATTCTGGAGCAAATCGACGCTTGGGCGAAAAAGCAGCGTCGGGCGCCAGAGCAGTATTCAGCAAGCGATGTCGTTACGCCGGCGGGCTCAACAGTATCCGCCGCTGCGAGCCCGTCAGCACCCGCTCAGCAAGTGCAAAACGTGGACAACCGCCAGTTCCATATCCACGGTGCGGATACCGGCAAAGTCGAGCAGCTGTGGAACGAGAAGCTGAGCAAGCTGATTGACCAAACCACCCAAGACTTCAGGAGCCCGGAAAAATGAGCATTGCCGATGGGGTCATGAGCATCTTTTCCAAAACGCTGCCCATGCTTGGCCCTATCGAGTTCGACGCCAAGCTTGAGGGGGCGACCAGCAAGGCTGTGCAGTTGACCGAGTTTCCTGTGGAGTTCGGCACCAACGGCAACGACCATGCCCGCTTGCTGCCTGACCGCTACCTGCTGACCGGTGCGGTATCCAATACTCCGCTGGGCATCGGCCTTGATGACTTGGGCATGATGGGCGTGGGCGCGATCTCCAGCGCCATTGGCGGGGTGGCAGGGGCAGCCGTATCGACGGTGTCAGCCTACTTGCTGTCGGGGAGCGAGGCTACCCGTGCCGCAACCGCTTGGGCCGCCCTGACGGCGCTCCTGCAATCCCGGTCCAGATTCGACTTGGTCACCGAGTACGAAACGCTCAAGAACATGGTCTTGATCAGGCTGGATCAGCGTACGAGGCCCGATGATGAAGATGGTTTGGTCTTCGTTGCCGAACTGCAGCAGGCCAGGGTCATCAGCTCCCAAGTAACCCGGGGCGTTACCTCAGCAGACCAGCTGCTTCAGAACGACCCAGTGGCCACACAGGGCGCCCCCATGGTTTCTTCTGGGTTTGCATCTGTGGAGGTGATCCAGTGAGCCGGTACAGGGTTGAGGTTCAACCCCTACCGGCTCAGACCTTCAGCGCCCCGCTAGGCAGCAACACGCTGACATTGGAGCTGCAGTGGATGGCCCGGCTTGAGGTCTTCCGCGTCAATATCAGTACAGCTGCCGGCTTGAATCTAACGTCTGGGCGCTTCCTTCTGCCAGGTGTAGATCTGCTGGCCGGCCTGTACCCGCCGCCCAAGGTGAACTACGGGTGCCTCACCCTTGAGGGTAAGCAGCCGACCCCTAACAACCTGGGCATCGACAATACGCTGGTGTGGTCCGATGAGTGATGAAATCTACCTGCGCCGGTACCGGCTGAAGCTTGGCCGTGACTCGGGCGGCAAGATCTACGAGATGCGCCCTGACGGTGACGGCCTGCGCATCACGTTCCAGATCATCCACTTCGCCGGCAATGCGTTCAGCGTGGCCGAGATCACCATCTACAACGTTTCCGACTACTCGACAAGGCAGATGCTGGGCGACGGCACGGCCAAGAAATACGAGTTCATCTCGCTGGAGGCAGGCTATTCCAGCACCTTCGGCAGCGTGTTCCTGGGCCAGATCACCAACGTGCAGAAAGTCATGGAGGACGGCGGCTCAACCCGGGGCGTCAAGTTCTTCTGCCGCTCACAGGCCAAGGAGCGGGACGAGCGAATCATCAACCTGACCCTGTCCCCCGAGACGGACCCGGTCCAGATTATCGAGGAGTGCGCCGAGCGCTTTGGCGGGGAAATCCAGTTTTTCGGGGACTTCTCAGACCTCAAACGCCGATCCGGGGGCACCGTGCTCCAGGGCAGCCCAGTCGCCTGCATGAACGAACTTGCAAGCACCTGGGGGTTCGACTGGATGATCGAGAACGGCGCCACCAAGATCATCAAGAATGGCTTCGCCATGCCCAACGAAGTGTTCGTGATCAGCGCCGCCAGCGGAATGATCGGCTCCCCAGTGGTGACCGACACCGAGGTCGGAATCAGGTGCACCCTGAATCCCAAGCTAAAGCTGGGTGACACCATCAAGCTCGAATCCATGGCCCCGCAGTTCGAATTCTCCGGGGCCTTTTTCTACGAGGTGCCCCGCACGATCGGCGAGGGCTTCTACCGAATCAACTCCCTGGCCGTCATCGGTGACTCTCACGGCGACCCGTGGGAAACCCAGATCAGCTGCTTGCGGCTCGACACGATGGCCCAGTCTGGAATCTCTGCTAGGGCGACCCGATGAAAGACCCATTGGCCTCCCGCACACGGGAACAGTTCGCCAAGATGCTGCGCGAGATCTTTGGCGAGTACCTCAAGGACAACGTACGCACCAGCGTTCCGGGGCACGTTCTGAGCTTCGACCCCGCTACGCAGCTGGCCCAGGTGCAAATCGGCCTGATGATCGAAGACCGGCTTGGCAACGCCGAGCCACGCCGGCCTATCGTCCGCGTTCCAGTTCAATTTTGGGGCGCTTCCGGGGGAACTTTAGAGTGCCGGGTGGCCGAAGGCGTCGAGGGGTCGATCATGTTCTCGCAAGAGTGCATCGACTCCTGGGTCGACCAGGGCGGAGTGGCTGCCAAGTCGGAGCCGAGGCGCTTCTCCATGAACGATGCCTACTTCATGCCCGGCGTGCGATCCGTGCCAGGGGCGATCACCGACTTCGCCAATGACGGTATCCGCCTGCGCAACAACAGCGGCTCGATGTATGCCTGGCTGAAGGATGACACCTCCATCTCGCTCAGCAATGGCGCTGGGTTCATCACGATAGGCGCAGATGGCACGGTGAACATCAACGGGGTGACCATCAGCCCTGCCAGCCTGGTCACCACGCCGAATGACGTTGTCGCCGGGCCGATCAGCCTGAAGCTGCACAAGCATTCAGGCGTTCAGCCTGGCACCGGAACCAGCGGGGTATCCGTTCCATGACCGTGCGCAAGCTCGATGCCAACGGCGACCTGGCCATGGGCCAGGATAAGCTCATGACCGGCTACTCAGCCGAAGAGGTGGCGCAGAACGTGCGCACCCGGCTCAAGTTCTTCCTGGGCGAATGGTTCCTGGACACCTCAGACGGTACCGACTGGTTTGGCGGCGTGCTGGGCAAAGGGTCCCGCCTCGCGACACGCGAGTCGATCATTCGCCGGCGCATCCTGCTCACCCCGGGCTGCGTGGGCATGACGGCCTTCAGCGTCACCTCGGATGCGGTAACCCGGCAGCTGACCGTGGCCGCGACCATCACCAGCGCCTCAGGCGAGAGCGCAGACATCAACTTCGTACAGGCAATCGTCTAAATGGCTGAGATCACCGACCAGGGCATCACAGGCACGTCGCTCAACGACTACCTGGCCGACATCAATGCGCGCACGCTGGCGATCGACCCAGACTGGAACATCGACGCCGACTCACCAGATGGCCAGCGCATCGGCATCGAGGCCGAGATGCTGGCGAACCTGGACGAGGGCCTCGTGGCCGCCTACCGCGCGAAGGACCCCGACAGCGCCACTGCAGAGGCCCTGCGAAACATCGGCAAGATCTCCGGCGTGGCCATTCGCGATGCCACCTATTCGGTCGCGCCGATCACTATCACAGGCTCGGCCGGTACCGTGCTTCCGGCCAACTCGCAGATCCGGAGCAGGATCGATAACACGCTCTGGCTGACCACCGCGGCAATCGTGATCGGCGTCTCGCAGAGCGCCCCGGGCTTCGCGACCTGTGTAACGCCAGGCCGCGTCCTGGCGGGTGCCGGCGAGCTCACAGTGATCGGTACGCCGTACCCTGGCTGGTCCTCGGTTACCAATGCTGCTGCTGCCCCGGGCGAAGACGCCGAGTCCGACGTTGAATTCCGCGCCCGCCGGAACAACTCGGTATCTCTGCCCGGCAGCAACATGAAGGACAACATGCTGGCAGCCGTTGCAAACGTCGCCGGCGTGACCGACGTGAAGATCCTGGAGAACAACAGCGACGACCCGACCGACCCTGACGGCATTCCATACACTGCCATCGCGGTCATCGTGAACGGCGGCACTGACCAGGGCATTGGCCAGGCCATGTACTCGAAGTACAACCCAGGAACCCCGATGTATCCCCGCTACAGCACCAAGACCGATACCTGGGTTGATCCGCCGGGGGCGACAGGCGTCAAGGTTCAAATCACCTCGCCATCGACGGGCAACATCGAGACCATGACTTTCCAGCGCGCAGTGGCTCTGCCGATCTACGTTTCAGTCACCGTTCAGCGCAAGGGAAACCTGCCAAGCGACATCGAGCAGCGGATCAAGGACGCCATCGTCGAGGATTCGACCAAGAAGCTGTTCTCCGGCGACCAGGTGAAGGGCTTCAATCAGGGAGGCTACGACATTGGCGAGGTAGTGCCCGTCGGGCGCCTTTACACGCCGGTCAACAAGGTGCTTGGCCAGTACGGCGACAGCTACATCACCAGCCTGACGATTGGCCTTAGCGCCGGAAGCCAGGGTGTAACGCCAATCCAGCCGGGTATCGCAGAGTTGGCCACCTTCGACCCTGACAACATCACGGTATCGGTGCCGCTATGAAAATGGACCACGTAGCGCGCGCGAAGAAGCGGATCATCAACCAGTACCGCGGCAAACAGCGGATGACGCGGTGGCTAACGCTGACACCGACCATCGCCAACGAGAAGCTTGAACAGCCGATCAGCCAAATCTACTCGGCCTACGACGTCGACACGGTCACCGGTGAGGACTTGGACGTCATCGGCCGCATCGTCGGCGTGCCGCGGCCAATACTGCGCGGCGCGGCCTACGACGTCTTTGGCTATGCAGGGAACGACAACTACACCAATTACAACGTCGCGCCCTACATCGGCGATGGCGCGGCGGTGGATGCCCCCCTAAACAATGATCTGTACCGCAAGCTGATCAAGGCAAAGATCGCCAGAAACGTCAGCGACGGCACCAGCGACAGCATCATCAAGCTGCTCGAGGTCGTTATAGGGGTGAAGGTCACAGCCCTGAATAGCAATGGCGACAAGTCGTTCGACATCGGCATCGCTTCAGAGCTGGACAACACCACGCAGTTCTTGCTCGAGAACTTCGACCTCATCCCCAGGCCGCAGGGAACTCGCATAGGGCAAATCTACGTGCTCCCGACCAACATTGATGAGATCGAGCGCACCTCAAGCTTGATCTTTAACTACGCCAACTTCACCTTGCCCGGAGACGTTTCCTGATGGCACGACAGCCTTTCAACCGCCGCTGGGCAGAGAATGTCGAGGGCCAGAGTTCCTCCACTGTGTTTCAAGAGCCGGCCGAAATCAGGATTGTGACGGGCTGGGAAGGCGGTCAGGACAAGGACGCGCCGCCGGCCGGCCAGGAGAACTGGTGGCACAACCGGGTTGACTCGGCGCTGCAGGACCTCGAACGAAAAGGGGTTATGCAGTATCACCCCCAAGCACTCTATTCCGTGGGCGCCCCGTGCTACACCCCCGAAGATGGCCTGTTCTATGAGTCGATCGCCAACAACAACGCCGGCAACCCGCCGGCCAGCAGCCCGACGTTCTGGAGGTTGATAGGAGCAAGCCTCTATTCGTCATTCAGCGTTGGTGAATACAAGGATGTGGCCCATAACGGATCGCCGGATCCTGGGTGGCTTAAAGCTGTCGGTTCGGTTCTTTTGCGCTCTGCCTACCCAAAGCTCTTTGCCAAGATCGGAACGACCTTCAATACTGGCGGCGAGTTAAGCACTGAGTTTCGCCTTCCGGACTGGAGGGGGGCGTTTCCGCGCTGCTTGGATGATGGGAGGGGTATAGATGCTGGGAGAGTAATGAATGGCGTTCTTCAGCCAAGTCAGAACCTTGCTCACACTCACGGTGCATCAACTTCCTCTGCGGGTCTACACAACCATTCCACTACATTCGCTCGAGACCTGGTAAACGGCGACTACACCCAGAACCGTGATGCAGTCCTGGGGGACCAGATAGAAGAGGGAACACAGACGATTCAAACCAGTAGTGCCGGGTCACACCAGCACGTTGTAAGCATCAATTCGAATGGTGGCACTGAGGCTCGCTCCGTGAACCTTACGCAGGTCCGTTGGATTAGATACCTATGAACCAGAAAACCGTCTACCAGTACGACCAAAACGGCTTCTACCTCGGCGAGACCGTTGCCGAGCGCGACCCTCAAGTACCCGGCAACTGGCTTCTTCCGGCCGGGTGCACTGAAACCAAGCCGCCGATCTTCACTGCCGGCAAGCTGCCGAAGTGGGTCGGCTACAAGTGGAAACTGATCAGCCCGTAGGTGAGATATGGAACGCAAGGCGAAGAGACGCTTCACCGACAAGATGGAGCTTTTCTGCCTCGCCTATGTCGAGACCGGGAACGCCTCCGAGGCATACCGGCGGTCCTACAACACCTCCAACATGGCCGACAAAACAGCCCAGCGGGAGGGTTACAACCTTCTACAAAACTCTCTCGTTCAGGCACGCATCGAAGAATTAAGGATCAAGGTCATGGAACGTCACGAAATCACCGTGGACACGCTCCTGGCTGAGCTGGAAGAGGCTCGCCTGCTCGGCAAGGAGACCGGCAAGGCCTCGGCCATGGTCACGGCCTCGATGGGCAAGGCAAAGCTCCTGGGCCTCGACAAGCAGATTGTTGAGTTGACCGGCAAGGATGGCGCGCCAATTGAGACGAAGTCCACGGTCAAGGTTGACCAGGAAGCCCTTGAGTCTGTTCTGGCCCGCCTATGAGTGCACTCCTCGATTGGGAAACCATGAGCATCGAGGAGAAGCAGGCCGCCAAAAGCATCAGTGAGCACTCGCCGCTTTCGTTCATGAGGGTGTGGTTCCAGCTGAACCAGGGCATGAAGATGCTCTGCAACTGGCACCACCGCTACATGGACCACACAGCGCTGCGCGTGCTCAGTGGCGAACTGAAGAACGTCGTGTTCAACATGCCACCAGGTGGCACCAAGACCGAGTACTGGTCAATCCACCTTCCAGCCTATGCCATGACCGTGCGCGAGCGCACGCGCACGCTGAACGTCTCCTACTCCAATTCCCTAGTGGTTGAGAACTCCGGCCGCATCCGGTCGATCGTCTCCAGCCCTGAGTACCAGGAGCTCTGGCCTGTTTCAATGGGCAAGGCCGATGTCGAGAACTGGTCGCTGATCGACGGCAAGGGACGCACCAGGCACCAGCTGTTCAGCCGCTCCACCGGCGGCCAGATCACCGGCTGCCGGGGCGGCTACATCTCCAAGGACTTCACCGGCTTCATCAACCTGGACGACCCGGAGAAGGCCGACAGCGCGTTCTCAGCGACCATGCGGGCCAAGGCCCAGCGGATCGTGACAAACACGCTGCGCAGCCGGCGCGCATCGCCTGATACTCCAGTCATCTGCACCCAGCAGCGCCTGCACACGGACGACGTGTCCGGTTTCCTGCTCAAGGGTGGCATGGGCCTGGACTTCGCCCATATCAAGGTCCCAGCCCTGGTGACCCGCGAATACATCGCCAGCCTGCCGCCAGAGATCCGTGAGCACGCCGAGCGCGACGTGTTCAGCGGACCCTCAGTGGTGCGTGGCGGCGTCGAATACTGGTCCTACTGGCCGGCCAAAGAGTCGGTCTACGACCTGATGGCCCTGTGGGACAAAGATGCCTACACCATGGTCAGCCAGTACCAGCAGGAGCCCGTGGCGCTCACGGGCGGCATGATCGACCCGGACTGGTTCAAGACCTACGAGCAGCTGCCATTCCTGGTCTGGCGTGGCGTCTACGTGGATACCGCGCAGAAGACCGGTGAGCAGCACGACTTCTCGGTATTCGCCCACTGCGGCCTGGGCGTGGACGGGAACCTCTACATCATCGAGATCGTGCGGGGTAAGTGGGACGCAGGCGATCTGGAGGCCGAGGCGCTGCGCGTTTGGGAGCGCTGGAAGCCGTGGGACCAATTCCGACCGGCAGCCCTGCGCTACATGCGCGTCGAGGACAAGTCCAGCGGCACCGGGCTGATTCAGACCATCAGCAAGAAGGGCTCTATCCAGATCGAGCCCCAGCCGCGCGGCCCGGCCGCCAACAAGGTCACGCGCTGCATGGATGCCGTGCCCTGGTTCAAGTCCGGCCGTGTGTTCGTGCCTGCGATATACGACGAGCAGGGCAAGTCCATAACACACGTCAAAGACCACCGGGGGCAGGACCTGTGCACCACTGAGTGGGTCACCACCTTCCTCACCGAGGCCGCAGCTTTCACGGCCGACGACAGCCACGACCACGATGACCAGGTCGACACCATCTTCGATGCCGTGGCCGACATGCTCATCAACGATACCAGCAGCTTCTTCTCCGGCGGCTGGATCTCCTAACACCTCGTTTCGCTGACCGCGCCCAGGCGCGCTCTACCAACTCGCCCAAAGGAAATGACATGGCTGATCAAACTCAGCGCCTTGAGATCGCGACTGTGCGCGCGGAAGTCGGCAGCAACATCGTTTACCGCTTTGCCAACGATGCTGTGAATGCAGACAGCATCCCTACCCAAACGGGCGACATTCAAAACCTGAAGCAGATTTTGCTGGAAATCCAGCAGGATGCTGCCGAGAAGATCAGCATCTCCACGACCATCTACCCGAGCGTGGCTGCTGGACTGGCAGCAACAGCGGATCAGGGCATTTTCCTGGTGCAGTCGAACGATGCAGACGAGATCTATGCCGTCTGGCAGAACCAGGGCGGCACTGCGGTAAACACCGGCAAGACAGCCCTGTCCGCGACAGCCATTCAAACCGCGCTGGACGCCTCAAACGAAGCTGCGCAGGCCGCTGAAGATGCTGCTGAAGTCGCCACTAATCGAACTGCTGGGTTCTTGTCGCCATCTTCAGTAGCTCCCATTCTTCGTGATAATGGTCTTCCATTACAGGTCGGCGATAGGTACTTCAATACCGAGGCGCAATTCGAATACATTTATACCGATAGTGGTTGGGAGCCAAACGATAGTTTAGAGGCCATAAATGAATTTATGGCGCGGCTCGAAGATACCATGAGTGTAGAAAATGGGTCGTCGATGGTTGGCACTCGACTACCCTCGCAGTCGTTGTTGGCGCAAGCAATTGGGAGAGCACTAACAGAAAAACTTTATGACACCGTGAGTATTAAAGATTTCGTTATCTTTGGTGATCCAGTGCAATCCACGCCAGAAACGGCGGACTGGTATCCAACGGTACAGCGCTGCTTCACATGGGCGCAGCAAAATGTCATCGGAAAGGCTCGCGGCGTCAACATCATGTGGCCGGCTATGGAATGCCGGATGTCACAGCAAGCTGTTTTAGATCTGGCTCCAGCTGGTACGCAGAATACTGGCGCTGTGGGTATCAATATCTACGGGGCAGGAACCGGACAGACTATTGTCGTGGCTATGCCTACCAATACGACCGGCTGCTTCCGCCTAACGTCTGGTAGAAATATGGAGCTTTTCCAAGTAACCGGCATTTCTTTCCTATCAGACTTGGATGAAGATGCACCAACTAATAACGGAATTGCCCTTGTTATAGATAGCGCCCTAAAGCGTGGAGATGTCGGTTATGGTGACCAGCCTCGCTGGTCAGTAATTCTTGATGATATATACATCGGCGGATATGGTAAGACAGCTGGGAACGTTGCCCGCCGAGGAAACTGGCTCAAAGGGATAAATATAAAAGATAAGTACCATCCAAAACTGAGCAATATCCGGTGCTTGGCTAGGTACTCTAACATTATTGGAGCTCGTACCGCCTGTGAGTACGCCATCCACTTTGAGGCATGTTACTCCCCTGATATGTGGAGAATGTACATTCACGGTGGTTGGAACAAGGGCATATGGCTTGATGATGTGTTCAATATCGTAGGCGGCTATGAAGACATGCGGCTTGCCAACTGGTTTGTAGCAGGATCCAACTACGGTATTGGTGTCACGCATGAATTTGACAATAGGCCTGACACCACGAGCCTGTACGAGCCAGGCGGCGCAATCACGGTAGGCCACCTCAACTGCCGAAAGGTTGGTATTACCATTCGGCACCATCGCCAGGTCATCATTAGCGATATCTACGCATACGTTGCTCGAGAGGATCGCGCAGATGGTGAACTTCTACCATCCATAATTCTTTTGGATGGCGCTGCTGATATTCAGATAAGCGGTCAATTCTTTGAGCCGGGATTCTACAATAGCGACTCCAATGCTTCTTGCGCAGTTCGCATTGAAGGCGCGTCCGAAGGTATCACTGTTGATGCGCAGTTCGGAAATGGCGGCATAGGAGTACTCAATAATTCAACATATACAACTCGTAAAACTATAGTTGTAAACGCAAAGCTGCAAAGCTCGCGAAGATTGACAACCTATCCAACTTTCAAGCTCATTGTAGACAACTCAGGTACTGTAACTGCATTTAGCAATCTGTTGCAGAACTCACAAGACCGACACACCATGTCTAGCGGAAAGCCGAGTCCTACCCATCCAGTAGCGCACAGGCTTACCGGGCTTGCGCCAGGACAGCTTTATGGTGGCGCTTATGAGATTGCCTGCGTCAATAGCTTAGGAGTTGAGACGCTTCAGGCCCTGATACAGGGCAGGTTTACTGATGCTACGGCCGGAGCAGAGATATCCTCTCTCGGTTTGCTTGTTAACGATTCTGGAGTTATCCGAGAGGCAATGACCCTTCGCAAGCCTACGGTCGACAATGATGGATATCCAATACTGCTGTTCAGAACGTCCAGCACGACCGTTGCGGCGAAAAGGGTGAAGATGGGCCCGGCGAACTCAGGTCCTGGAGGAGTAGGACGTGCGCTATACGTTGACAACTGATCAATGATGTGGTTGGCCTTCAATTGGTGTCCGCATCGGCCCATTGGCCGATCGGACATCTCGCCTTGCGATTCCTCTAGGATTCGAATCTAAGCCTCGTGAGTTGACCCTACTCAAGGCAATTTTCAATTGCCGATTGCATTTGTGAATGACGAGAGGGAAACTCGTAGCCCGATCAATCTGGCGCCCCAGACGCGCGTCAAGATGGGAGCGTCAGCAACCGCGCCTGCAGAAGAAAGGCAGGAGCGCTACTCAACGGGGAAAAGGCATGAGTGAAGCAAGGATGAATGTTCCGCTAGAGCATGAGCTTAAGGTCAACGTTAGTTCATTCGATCTGATTCGTAGCAACCCTAAATCTGGTGAGGTTCGTGATTGTACTGATCGTAATTTCTCTGTAGGTGAGACAGTATTTCTAAGGGAGATAGACGATAGCCGAAGCTACACTGGAAGAACGGCAAGAATGTTAATTTCTAATGTTCAAACATATCCAGGCCTGCCTTCAAATCTAGTGTTTCTCTGTTATGAAGACATAGATTCTAACGCACCAGTTTCTTCAAATGAAACTGATGACAATTTGCTCATAGATTTAATAAAAGATAAAGATCAAACAATAATGCTTTATAGTAATTGCTTGTTTGATATACTTGTTTCTTCAGGGCTAATATCATCTGGCCAAAAGCCATCAGATCTACAGCTGATACAGCTTGGAATTGAACTCAGGGATAAAATGAACTCTGAGTGAAATTAATTATGTTCCGGATTTTTCCGAATCATAAGACTGTAAATATAATAATCCCGCTAAACGCGGGATTTTTTTTGCTCGGAGAAAACCCAATGCGAACATCGCAACGTGGCTTGAGCCTCATCAAGTCATTCGAGGGCCTGCGCCTGCAGGCCTATCAGGATTCTGTCGGCGTCTGGACCATCGGCTATGGCACCACCCGTGGCGTGAAGCCGGGGATGTCGATCACCAAGGAACAGGCCGAGCGCATGCTGCTGAACGACGTGCAACGCTTCGAGCCAGAAGTGCAGCGCCTGGTCACGGCGCCGCTGAACCAAAACCAGTGGGACGCACTGATGAGCTTCACCTACAACCTGGGCGCTGCCAATCTTGAATCGTCCACGCTCCGCCGGCTGCTGAATGCGGGCAACTACGCAGCTGCTGCCGAGCAGTTTCCGCGCTGGAACAAGGCCGGCGGACAGGTACTGGCCGGGCTGGTCCGCCGGCGCGCCGCTGAGCTGGATCTGTTCTTGGAGGCGATGTGAACGACTGGGTGATGCGGCTTGCCGGCGCCGCCCTGATGGCCCTGCTCGGCGTGGCAGTGGGCGTCTGGCTCGCCACCAGCCATTTCCGGCCGGCTCTGGACGAGGAGCAGGACCGGGTCGCAGCATGCACAGCGGCGCGAGACAACCTTGCAGGCCTGGCGCGAGAACAGGGCAAGGCCCTGGGCGACCTGAGCCTGGCGGCGAATGAGCGCCAGGCCAGGGCAGAGCAGGCGGTGAGTGAGGCCAAAGCCAGTGCAGGCATCGACTTCGCCGCGGCGAACCGCCTGCAGCAGGAGCGAACCGGCGGCGACCAATGCGCTGCCGCCACCTCAATCATCGATCTGGAGCTGGGGCTATGACCGATTTAGGGGTGAGCCTGCCCGGCCACCAAGCATGCGAAATTACCACTGGAACCCGCATGGCTACTGGGCTTGAGGGTGGCCACCAAGGCGGGCCCTGCAGGAGCAGCGAACAAGTGCAGGCCTTGCACAAAAGTGCAGGCGGTGCAGGTGCTGCAGGTCGAATCCTGCGCGGGGTGGGGTTGCTCGCAGGCATCGCTCTGCTGGCCGGCTGCGCAGGGAAGGTCGCGCCAGAGGTCCAGTACGTGCGCGTCGAGGTGCCAGTGCAGGTTCCGTGTCGGGCGCCGGAGGTAGCAGTTCCGCCCTGGGCAGCTGCCGGCCTGCGAAAGACCGACAGCCTGGAAGTGAAGGTGCGGGCGCTGCTGGCCGAGCGCCGGCAGCGGATCGGATACGAGAAGCAGCTGGAGGCTGCTGTTGAATCATGCCGCTGACCGGCTGTTGCATGAATGGGATGGCCAATAAGATACTGTATCCATATCCAGTAATCGGCCAGCCACCATGCCTTCAACCATACCCTCAGAAACTGACCACCTGCAGGTCTCCATCGACGATTTGCTCAAACTGCATGCGCCCAACGTCTACCTGGTCAAGGTGGAGGGCGATAGCATGCAGGGGGCCGGCATCTATACCGGTGACCTGCTGATAGTCGATCGCCTGGCTGAGCCAAAGTCAGGCAGCATCATCATCGCCGCGCTGAACGGGGATGCCACCTGCAAGCGGATGATGATCCGTGACCGCCAGGTGGTGCTGGTGCCGGACAACCCCAAGTTCCCGTCCAGGTACATCATGGAGGGTGACCAGTTCGAGATTTGGGGCGTGGTGACCCACAGCATCCGGGATCACGATCGTCGGTTGTGAGTAGCTATATAAAGGAAGGGAAGCGGTCGGCAGAACGCCGGGTGCAGGCAGAAGCCCGTGGGGAGATTTTCGGGGAATGGTGGAATCGGGTATGGCACAGTGCGGCACCGTTTGCAGCGAGCGCCCGCTCAAGGCCTTGATCCGTAAGGCTTTAGGTGTGTCCTGCACGCATGGGGTGCAAGGGGTCGAGTGTTCGAATCACTCCGTCCCGACCATATATTTCAATGACTTAGGCCATTTCCGAAAGGGGTGGCCTTTTTCATGTGCGTGACTTTTGCGTGACTTCTCAGGTTTTTACGCCTGCCTCCTCTTCAAAATGGTCAGTACCGGCCCACGCGAGTCCGTCGCTGAAACTTTGTTTGCCGCCTCTATCAACTGCCCCAGCTCCGCGCCAGAATAGTGACTGGTCACGCTTCCGTTCTTGTGACCAAGTAGCGACTTCCGATCTTCCTCGGTTACACCAGCTGCTTTCAGGCGTCAGCCGAAAGTGTGCTTCAAGTCGTGGACCCTGATCGAAGCGAACCCAGGGTGTGCCGGCCGCAAGATCAACTATAGAGCAGGCATCAACGTCCTTCGCTAAAGGAATCAACCAGCTTGTTGAGAATGCCTTCTTGGTACTGGCGGTTGTAACAACCAGGTTGATTCGGCGGGGTGTCATCGCACGCGATATTGTGTGCGCGGGTAGGGCTCCCATAAGTGCTATTGGAGAAATGAGAGCAACCCCCTAGCAAACAGATCCCAAACCCAAGTACCAACAATCCTTTTTTCATATCCTGCCTCGCACATAAGTCAATGCAGATTTGACGATTTAGCAGCCTAAAAGACACATTCATGCCCGCCAAGTGCGGGCTTCCTTTTGCTTGGAGAACCATGGCCAGACTCACCGAATCCCAGGCCGGAGGCGCGAATGTGCTCCGGTTTCTGGATCTGATCGCCTTTTCAGAAGGCACATCTACCGTCAAAGGCAGTGATGATGGCTACAACGTGGTGTACGGCGGTGGGCTGTTTCAAGGCTATGCCGATCACCCGCGCCGCAAGCTGACTTTTCCCATAAACGGCAAGCCGGTCACCAGCACGGCCGCCGGACGGTATCAGTTGCTCGAGCGCTACTGGGACGCTTACCGCGTGAGCCTGAGGCTGTCCGGCGGATTCGCTCCGGAAAACCAGGACCGGGTAGCGCTGCAGCAGATCAGGGAGCGCCGCGCCCTCGACGATGTCAAAGCCGACCGCATCCAGGAGGCGATCGCCAAGTGCTCGAACATTTGGGCCAGCTTTCCGGGCAACAGCTATGGGCAAAACCCGCACTGCCTGGACAAGTTGCTCGAGCGCTGGGTAGAGCTCGGCGGAGCGCTGGCATGAACTGGCTGGCCGCTGTGCCTGCCTGGTGCTGGTGGTTGATCGCGCTGGTGCTGGTCGCTGGCGGACAGCAGTACCGCGTGGTGGTCGCCCAGGGCGAGACGGCCGAGGCCCGAACCGAACTGTCAGATTACCGCCTGCAGGTAGCTGAGCGCGACCGGCGCGCCGCGGCCCAGGCCAGAACCGAAGAACAATGGGGTGAAAAGCGTTACGAGCAAGGCCTGCACGTGCAGTACCCAGGCGAGGAATACCCGCGCCCAGAATTCTTCGTGCAGATGATCGCCTACAACAAGGACCGCCAGCGCCCGTCCACCGACCCAAAACGTGGTGAATCGCCGATTCCGGTGCTGTACGACAGCCGTCAGGCCTACATCATTTTTGAAGACGGCTCGCGTCTGAATGCGCGGCCCGAGGTGTACGTGGGCCTCAACGATATCTACGACTATCCCTCAGTGAATGAGCGGGCTGCCAGGCCGTCCCCGTACGACATCAACAGCGATGAAGTGCACCGGATGATTCCCAAGCTCACCAACAACAACCGCTACGGCTCGGCGTATGTGATCTTCCAGACGGACAAGCTAAAGGCTGATTCCAAGTGGACCATTCACCTGGGCAGTTTGCAGGTGCAGGGGCGCACAGTGGCGATTCCGCCACTGCAGTTGTGTTATCACCCGGTGAAGAAATGGATCGGCATTGAGCCGCTGATGAAGCCGTGAACCTTCGGCAAGATTGGCTTGGTGAAGTATTGCTGGCAGGCGAACGGGGAAATTTTGTCAGGAGTGCTGATTTTTTTCTTGAGTTTGGCATTGCTGAACGGGGCTGGTGAGCCGGGGACCGCTTTGCGGTCCGGTCGCGACGCAAGGCCGCTCCTACAGTAGAGCGTGCGTGCTTCATGGCGGTGTCTGAGGGGGAGGGCGGGTAAGGCAACCAGCCTTGGTGCAGTGGCTGATCGCCTCAGGCGGGGGCGCAGAGGTCGCTTGAGTAAGGTGGCAGATCAGGTCGCTTTCGGTGGAAAGTCGATGTCTGTTTGCGCCACGTTGTTCAGGTAGTTCGTCAACGTCAGCAGCGAGACTTGCGCGATCACGTCGACGATTTTTGCATCGTCCAACCCTGCTTCCCGTGCGTTCGAGAGCTGCTCGTCACTCACTTGGCCGCGGCTGAGCGTTGTAGCCCGAGCCAGTGCAGCGACTGCATTCAGCGTGCCGGCCCGCGCTGCCAGCAGGTCATCAGCGCTCAGTCCGGTCTTCCCACCGAAGAAGCTGTGAGCCGCGACGCAATAGTCGCATCCATTAACTTCAGAAGCCGCCAGTGCCGCCACTTCACGTTCGGCCGGTGTGAGGCTGTTCCTGCTCAGCGCTTGTGACAGCGCGAGATAGCCTGCCAAGGCTGCTGGCGAGTGAGCCAGGGTAGCGAAAGCGTTGGGGAGGAAACCCAAGCCTTTTTCAATGCCCTGAAGGGCAGTGCGCGCAGCGGCTGGCGTTTGGTCAAGGGGCAAAGCAGCAATTCGGGTCATGATTTTGCTTCCTTCCAGGTTGTCCAATGCGTGCCTGTTCAGGCCACAGGGATAGGGTTGTCGGCCAGCGCCTGGTTGAACTGGTTGATCAGTTCGTGCTCGTTTGGCCCTTGGTTGGCGCGCAGTGGCACGACGCGGTCAACCAGTACTTCGGTTGTTGCTGTCTCCAGTTTTTCCAGGGTTTCCTGGATAAAGTCGTCCAGCGGCATGGCGCGTTCATCACCACTTTTGTGGATCAGATCGGTGTCGACCCACGGCGGTGCTATTTCCAGCACCTTGACGCTGGTAGCGCGCAGGGCAAAACGTTGCGACAGCGAGTAGGAGTGAATCGCGGCTTTGGTTGCCGAGTAGAGGGCTGTCGCCGCCAGTGGCAGATAGGCCAGCACCGAGCTGTTGTTGATGATGAAGGCATCAGGCTGGCGCTTGAGGTGTTCGACAAACGCGGCGCTAACACGCACCGGGCCCAACAGGTTGGTCTGCAGCAGCCGTACAGCCTGCTCATCGTCAAGATCGCCGGAGCCTGGGTAGTCGAAAGGCATGATGCCGGCATTGTTGATGATGACGTTCAGCGAGGGATGGCGACGGATAACCTCCTGTGCCACATCCTTGATTTGCTGGGGGTCATTGATATCCAGCTGAACGGTGTCGATGCCGGGATGGGAGCTGGCGATTTCATCCAGCAACGATTGGCGTCGGCCCGCGATGATGACCTTGTTTCCACGCTGGTGGAACGCTTCGGCCAGCGCGCGGCCGATGCCCGAGGTACCGCCAGTAATGAAGAGGGTGTTGGCGCTGGTTTTCATGATTTGTTTCCTTTCAATGGATTGATCAAACGCCGTAACGCGGGGCGAGTTTGTTGCTGGAGAGGTGCCCGAACAGCGCCGTGCGGCTGCTTTCGTACCGCTCGAAATGCTGTATGTCCTGCATGGCCGGGATGGAGATCAGCACACCGTTGTCGAAGTCTTGAAGGGCGCCACTTACCAGGTCGCTTGCCGACATCACGATGTTGGGATCAAGGTTCTCGACGGGCAGCCCCCCGATCTCCCAGAAGTCGGTAGCCGTAGCGCCTGGCAACACCGCCTGAACCTTGATGCCCTGGTCTGCCAGCTCTTTGTGCAGTGACTGTGTGAAGGCCGTGACGTACGCTTTGCTTGCGCCGTACACGCCATTGAGCAATTCCGGTGCCAGGCTGACGATCGATGAAATATTGATGATCGCGCCCTGTTGGCGAGCGATGAAGCCTGGAACTGTGGCGTAAGTCAGCCGAGTGAGTGCAGTAACGTTGAGGCTGATCATCTCGGCCATGCGCTCGACGTCGCTGTCCAGCAAACGGGTGTGTGTGCCGATGCCGGCGTTGTTGACCAACAGGTTGATGCTGGCGTCTTCGCGCAATTTGCGTTCAACTCGCGTCAGGTCCGCTGGGTTGGCCAGGTCAGCGGGGAAGACTTCGACGCTCTGCTGAGTCTGGTTGGTGATGCGGCTGGCAAGCGCGTTCAGGCGGTCACGATTGCGGGCGACCAGTACCAGGTCATAGCCACGTTGGGCCAGGCGGTCTGCAAAAATGGCGCCGATGCCGGTGGATGCGCCTGTGATCAGGGCGGTGCCTTTGTATTCCTGAGTCATGGTCGAGCTCCGTGGGTTGGGGGTGGAGCCATGATGCAAAAAAACAGAGTTGTCTTAAATGACGCTTATAGTCATGTTTTAGGACATTGCTAATGGAGCAGGGTCATGCATCGAATCGGCTACTTGGTCACAGACGGATTTCAGGTCATGTCACTGGCCACCCAGGCGGTTTTTGAGTTCGCGAACCTGGTCGCGGGCGAGCCTGTGTACCGGATCCAGAACTATTCGGTATCGGGCGGGATCATTCGGTCCTCCCTGGGCATGCACATCGACACGCTGGCATTGGATGCCCCAGGGCTTGCAGATAGCTGGATGATCACTGGGACACTCACGCCGCTTACGCCACCCTCTGCCCAGGTGCTGTCGAGCGTGCAGGGGTTTGCCCAGAGCGCCAGGCGCATCGCGGGCATCTGCACCGGCGCTTTCGTCCTGGCTCAAGCAGGTGTGCTCGATAACCGGCGCGCGACTACCCACTGGGCCTATGCCAAAGCGCTTCAAAGCATGCACCCGAGCATTGGGGTGGAAGAGGATCGGATCTTCATTGTGGACGGCCCTGTCTGGACCTCTGCGGGAATGACCGCAGGTCTGGACATGGCAATGGGGATGGTGGAGAAGGATTTGGGGGCGGAGGTTGCCAAGTCGGTAGCTCATAGGCTCGTCATGCACCAGCGCCGGTCGGGGGGGCAATCCCAGCACTCTGAGTTGCTTGCCCTGGCGCCCAAGTCTGATCGCATTCAAAGCGCTCTGGACTATGCAAGCAAGCATTTGAACAGGGCGTTGAGTGTTGAAGAGCTCGCAGAGGTTGCGCACCTGAGCCCAAGGCAATTCACCCGGGTGTTCACCGCCGAAACCGGGCAGTCCCCTGCAAAAGCGGTGGAAAGCCTACGGCTGGAGGCCGCTCGGCTAATGATCGAACAGAGTCGCCACAGCCTGGACACGGTCGCAAGGGAAACCGGGTTCAGGGATCGTCGACACATGCGTGAGGTATTTATCCGAGGTTTTGGTGTGCCCCCGCAAGCCGTGCGCCGCGATGCGAGGCGGATCGGATAGGCACGCCACCTGAACGATGTGATTTGGCCGCGATCGAACCTCCAGGGCCTGGTCTGGCTTCATCGCTCGCAAGCAAGCGCATGCTGCACAGGCCACGAGCTCTCCAGCCGCAGCTCGTAAGTGTTGGCCGAATGGATAGGTGTTGTGTCAGTTCTGCCACCCTGATTTCCCTTCGATTTCCATATACTTTCACTGTTGTTTTCAAGATATTTCAGCCGAATTGGCGCCAGGCGTTAAGGTGTTCCGTGACTGCAAATCCAACCGATGTGAAGCTTGGCGAGTTACTGCTGGCTGATGTTCTCAACGCTCCAGGCGTGTGGGTAGAGCCGCCTAATGTCCGCAGGGGAGGTGAGAGCGGTGTATTGCGGGTGGAGCTGGGTGGGCTGACCTTCTACAAAAAGCAGCAGGTCGGGCATGTCTATCGAAGCCTGCGCCACCCTTTCGGCCACCCAACCGTTGCACGCGAGGCAAAGGCTGTGCGTGCTGCAACAGCGCTGGGGGTTGGTACGCCCGAGCTTGTGTACAGCCATATTCATAAACACCAGGGAGAGTGGCAGGCCGTGATGGTCACGGCGGCGCTGGAGGGCTACGTGTCGCTCGAAGACTTCCGTGCCCGGCAGCTGGAAAAAACGCTAGGGCATCATCGCTATCTCGAAATTCTTGAAGCCTATGGCCGAGCACTTGGCAAGCTGAATCTTGGAAAGTGGCAGCACGGTTGCTTGTATCTGAAACATGTCTTCGTCGATTTCAGGGCGCCAGGCGTGGCTGTCGCCTTGCTAGACCTGGAAAAGGCCAGAAAGCGCTTCAGCGCCAAACAGGCCGCCCGCCATGACTTGCGGCAGGTCAAGCGTCGGTCAGGCTGGGATGGCGAAGAGTGGGGGGCGTTCTGCCGGGGCTACAGGCATTCGTTCGGCACAAAAGCCGATGTATTGCTTTGACAGCCCGTTGTGCTCCATGACCTGCCCACCCATCCAGCATGGATGGAAAGCCAGTAGCGACTTCCCTGGTTGCATAGTACGGTCCGCCTTCAACAACCCCCCGGTGCGTTGTCGCCAATCCCACGGACCGGGACTCTCATGACCTGGGAGGTCGAATGGAAGTCGCTCGAAAGATCAGCCAACAAGCATTGGATAACGCTCTGGTAGCCTTCGCACGCTACAAAATCGGAGAAATCAAAATCTTCGACCTGGAACAGGCGATGAGCTTCGAAGCGGGCGAAGCCCTATCCGAAAGCGGTCTGGTCCAGTTCACAATCGCCAAGATGGCGTCTGGCCGGTATCGCATCAGCGATGAAGGGGAGAACGCCATCACACAGGCTGGTCGGGATCGCCTCGAGGCCATCCGCGGCAGATCCTGATCTATCCAGCGTCGAGATGGCCGCAGTGTTGTACTACGGCCGTTCGCCTGGCGCACCGCTCACTCCTGCGCAAGGCTGGTTTGAGCCGGTGCCTGGGGCATTTGTGGGTTTATGCTAGGCACAACCATGTTGCCGAGTTTGTATTGCTGGTAACTGGTGTAGGGCAGCATAACGGTGTCCGCAATGCCCGACATCGCCATATCGACCAGAATCTGGTACGGATCTGAATGGGCTCCAGTTCTCTCAGGGCCAGTCAAATTGCAAAATTGGTAGGCTACACCGCTATACATCCGTGGAATGGCTGGGCAATAGGAGTTCCACTCAGCCAGATCGCCCACTGCCTTTGACTCATTCGATACCGTACGCACGGTTCCACATCCGCTTATCACCGCTGCGATGATGATCCCGATCCATGGCCTCATGATGCTGTCTCCTCTTCAATGGCCAGCCATTGTGCATCAGCTCTATTCGTCGCTTGCACGTACAAGGTTAGTGATCATACCTCGTTCGTTTCTGACGCTTCTGGATCACCTCAGGGCACGCCATGCCAGCAAGGCCCGCGACTTCTATTTCTTGCAGGCAAAAGAAAGCCCGCTGCTAGTCGGGCTAGAGGTGTTTCACATGGGGATGGCTTAATTGTCCCTCTGCAGGCGTGAAAATGAGGTGAAAATAACGTGCTCAGCCTGTGATTTGTGCCGTTCAGGGTGAACGAGTCGTCACCGAAGTGAGTCTTCAGGAAGCAAGTCTCTATTGGCTGCAACGATACGGACATGGACCTACTGACGAGCTGAGTGTGTGTATGCGGGACAAGAAGGCGCGCGGAGCCAAGATCAAAGACAGGGCAACGGTCCTCTGCCTGCGCAGTGGCAGGATCTTGCTGGTACGAAAAAAAAGCGGGAAGTGGAACTTCCCCGGCGGCGCTATCGAACCGGGCGAGTCGCCTGTTGCAGCGGCTGCGCGGGAGCTGCAAGAGGAAACGTCCATTGAAGGCCACGGTCTCTTTCACCTGTGCACCCTTCAGCTGGGGTCAACCATTCACCATGTGTTCACTACGCATGTCGATGATCAGGAAAAACCCGTGGCTCGCAATGAAATCGTGGCCTGCAAATGGGTGCTCAGAGACAAGCTGAGCCCAGCTATTCTCAATGCTAGGGCCGCTGAGCTGCTATCAAGCCAACTGCCTGCGTTGACCGCTTAGTTACTTCAGCGCAGCGGCATCGCGCCTGGTCTCATCTTTCTCACATCTTGCTCATCATTGGCCTCCAGCAGGTTGCCAGGGCTGAGCGTGCACGCAGCGCACACAGGCCGGTTGACGGTAGATCATGGCAAATGCGGCTGATAAATAATTGCAGCACATACGCACGCTCGGCGGTCGATCCAGTTATATCGGTTTAATCCCAAAGTAGGGTAAGCCGCACGGCTTGGGGTACAGCCAATTTCGATCGCTGGAGGCGCTATGCGGATGAGGGGTAACGTGTATTGGGCGTGGGTCGACCCTGCGCTGAACCATCGCAGCCATGAAGAGACCCTGGCAGACGGCAGCCGGATAGATGTACAGGTCAGGCTTTCGCGCAGCGGGACCACGCAGATGTTCCTGGGGGTGTATGCCCGTTCCGGGATGGCATTGCACGAAGAGGCCTACGACTGCTGGCCGAAGCGTTCATTGGTTCGTGCCTTGGCATGGGGCAGCATGCGTGCGCGGCAGATAGCCGAAACAGGGGTGTCTGCCGTGCCCCCCAAGGCCGCCCTGCAATAAGCACCCGACGGCCTTCTGCCTTAGCTGGTCGGGTCCTGCCCCAGTACTTTGCTCAGCGCCACGCGGGCATCCTCAAGCTGTACCAGCGAGGCATGGCGTGCACCGAGTGCGTCGCCATTCTGGATGGCGGTCAAAATGGCCTTGTGCCGGGGCAGGGCGAGCTGGTCGAAGTTTGGCCGCTGGTTGGAATAGCGCACTGATTCGCGCAGGGCCATGGACAACATGTTGCACAGGTAGGCCAGCAGGTCATTATGGGTGGCGTCGGCGATGCGTGCGTGAAAGTCCAGGTCCGGTTGCAGCCGCTCTTCATGGGTGCGCGCGGCTTCCATGCGTTGATACGCTTCGCTGATCGACTGCACATCTTCGGCCGTAGCGTTGGTGGCGGCCAGCGCGGCGGCAGCGGGCTCGATGACCCAGCGTACGCTGGACAAGGTATTGAAAAAGTCCTTCTGCGGCGTGGCCTGCATCAGCCAGTGCAGCACGTCTGGGTCAAGCATGTGCCAGTCATGGCGCGGCCGCACCAGGGTACCGACCCGGGGGCGGGCTTCGACCAGGCCTTTGGCAGTCAGCGCACGCATCGCTTCGCGGAACACGGGCCGGCTGATCGCGTAGCTTTCGCACAGGCTGGCCTCGTTGGGCAGCTTCTGCCCGGGCGCGAGTTGGCCAGAGACGATCTGCAGGCCGAGGTCCTGTACCAAAGTGGTGTGCATGCTCTTGCGCGTGGAGGGCTGGCGGTAGTTCATGGGGGGCGCGGGTGGTCCTTCAAGCGGGGGGAGCATCATAGCATCAGTGAATGGGCGGCGGCCTTTTGACGAGGTCGCAGCAGTTTGGCTTGGTTCGGCGGGAAACAGCGTGGTGGGTGGAACGGGCTTCGCCGATGTTCGCGGCTGAGCCCGCTCCTTCATTGCAGGGTGCGGCTGGTCAGTGGGAGTGCTTGGGCACCGCTGCCCCTCGGCAGCCCACCAGGAAGTCGAAATCGCAGCCTTCATCGGCCTGCATCACATGGTCCAGGTACAGCTTGGCATACCCGCCAGTGATCAACTGCGGCGGGGCTTGCAGGTCGGCAAGCCGGCCGGCAAGTTCCTCGGCGCTGATATCCAGGTGCAGCCGGCCCTCCTTGCAGTCCAGTTCGATCCAGTCACCTTCCCGCACTGCGGCCAATGGCCCGCCTGCTGCGGCCTCGGGCGCCACATGGAGTACCACGGTGCCGTAGGCAGTGCCGCTCATGCGTGCGTCCGAAATACGCACCATGTCGGTTACGCCCTGGGCCAGCAACTTCGCCGGCAGGCCCATGTTGCCGACTTCGGCCATGCCCGGGTAGCCCTTGGGCCCGCAGTACTTCATCACCAGTACCGAATTGGCGTCTACATCCAGTTCAGGGTCGTTGATGCGGGCCTTGTAGTCTTCGAAGTTTTCGAACACCACGGCGCGGCCACGGTGCTGCATCAGCGCCGGGGTGGCGGCTGACGGTTTGAGCACCGCGCCCTTGGGCGCCAGGTTGCCACGCAAGATGCAGATACCGCCATCGGCCACCAGTGGGTTGGCCAGCGGGCGTATCACTGCTTCGTCATATAACGGCGCGGCCTGGCAGTTGGCCCACAGGCTGTTGCCGTTGGCCGTCAGCGCGCCGGGGTTGGGCAGCAGGCCATGTTCGCCCAGGCGGCGGATGACCGCGGGCAAGCCACCGGCGTAATAGAACTCTTCCATCAGGAAGCGGCCCGATGGCTGCAGGTCGACCAAGGTCGGTGTCCCGCGGCCAACGCGGGTCCAGTCTTCCAGTTGCAGGTCTACGCCAATGCGCCCGGCAATCGCCTTCAGGTGGATAACGGCGTTGGTCGAGCCGCCGATGGCGGCGTTGACGCGAATCGCGTTCTCGAAGGCTTCGCGGGTGAGGATTTTCGACAGGCGCAGGTCTTCGCGAACCATATCGACAATGCGCATGCCGGAAAGGTGGGCAAGGACATAGCGGCGGGCATCCACTGCCGGGATGGCGGCATTGTGGGGCAGGGAGGTGCCCAGCGCTTCGGCCATGCAGGCCATGGTCGAGGCGGTGCCCATGGTGTTGCAGGTGCCCGCCGAGCGCGACATGCCAGCTTCGGCGGAAAGGAACTCGTTGAGGTCGATCTGGCCGGCCTTGTAGGCCTCGTGCATCTGCCAGACGATGGTGCCGGCGCCAATGTCCTTGCCCTTGTGCTTGCCGTTGAGCATCGGCCCGCCGGTCACCACGATCGCCGGCACGTCGCAGCTGGCAGCGCCCATCAGCAGCGCCGGGGTGGTCTTGTCGCAGCCTGTCAGCAGCACCACGGCGTCCACCGGGTTGCCGCGGATCGCTTCCTCCACATCCATGCTCGCCAGGTTGCGGGTGAGCATGGCGGTGGGGCGCAGGTTGGACTCGCCGCTGGAAAACACCGGGAACTCCACCGGGAAGCCGCCAGCCTCCAGCACGCCTTTTTTCACATGCTCGGCAATTTTGCGGAAATGCGCGTTACACGGCGTCAACTCCGACCAGGTGTTGCAGATGCCGATGATCGGCTTGCCCTGGAATTCATGGTCCGGAATGCCCTGGTTCTTCATCCAGCTGCGGTACATGAAGCCGTTCTTGTCGGCGGTTCCGAACCATTGGGCAGAGCGCAGGGGGCGTTTGGCGTCAGACATATCGGGAGACCTTATTAGTATTACTATTTATCGTTTATTGCCTAACTGTACTGCGTGAAATCGCGCATGTGAAGGCTTGTCGTTCCAAATAGTATTACTATATGATCCTGTCGCCAGGTTAGCGGTCTGCCAAAAAGCCCCGGCCGGGTGCTGTGCTCATTACAAGAACAATTGGAGACATCGCCATGATTCAGGAGCAGCGGCTTGTCCGCCTGATCACACTGAAACTCATCCCTTTTCTGGTTCTGCTTTACCTGGTGGCCTACGTCGATCGTTCGGCGGTGGGCTTTGCCAAGCTGCACATGGGCGCCGACATCGGCCTGGGTGACGCGGCCTATGGCCTGGGTGCCGGGCTGTTCTTCATCGGCTATTTTCTGTTCGAAGTGCCGAGCAACCTGCTGCTCGACCGCTTTGGCGCGCGGCGCTGGTTCGCCCGCATCCTGGTGACGTGGGGTGCAATCACCATCGGCATGGCCTTCGTGACCGGGCCCAATGGCTTCTACGTGATGCGCTTCTTGCTCGGCGCCGCCGAGGCGGGCTTCTTTCCGGGGGTGCTGTACTACATAACCCAGTGGTACCCGGTGCGGCATCGCGGCAAGATCCTGGGCTTTTTCATCCTCTCGCAGCCCCTGGCCATGCTGATCACCGGGCCGCTTTCCGGCGCGCTGCTGGGGCTGGAGGGCATCTACGGCCTGCATGGCTGGCAGTGGCTGTTCATCTGCATCGGCACCCCGGCGGTGCTGCTCGCCTGGCCTACCTTGCGCCTGCTGCCGGACGGGCCTGCGCAGGTGCGCTGGCTCAGCGAGGCACAACGCAGTTGGCTGCAGGAGCAACTGGCCAACGACCTGCGTGATTTTGGCCAGACCCGCCATGGCAACCCGCTGCATGCGCTCAAGGACGGCCGCGTACTGTTGCTGGCGCTGTTCTACCTGCCGGTCACCTTGAGCATCTACGGCCTCGGCTTGTGGCTGCCAACGCTGATCCACCAGTTTGGCGGCAGCGATCTGGTCACGGGTTTCGTTTCGGCGGTGCCGTACCTGTTCGGCATCATCGGCCTGTTGATCATGCCCCGCAGCTCTGACCGCCTCAACGACCGCTACGGGCACCTGGGCCTGCTGTGTGCGCTGGGCGCCATAGGCCTGTTCCTCAGTGCCTGGCTGACGGTGCCGGTGCTGCAGTTGGCCGCGCTGTGCGTGGTGGCATTTGCCCTGTTTTCCTGCACGGCCATCTTCTGGACGCTGCCTGGGCGGTTCTTTTCAGGTGCCAGCGCAGCCGCAGGCATCGCTCTGATCAACTCGATCGGCAACCTTGGCGGCTACCTGGGGCCGTTCGGTATCGGCGCGCTCAAGGAACACACCGGGCAGTTGTCTTCGGGGCTGTATTTCCTTGCCCTGGTGATGCTGTTCGGCGTGCTGCTCACCGGCGTCGTCTACAACCGCCTGGAGCGTCGCCAACGCCTGGCTTCCACGCGGGCCGCCGAAGGCGCCCGCTGAACTTTGCAACCGACAAGCGAGCACATCAACCATGCGACTGATTCAATTCGAAAGCGCCGCCGGCGCGCGCCATGTGGGCGTGGTGGAAGGCGAGTACGCCCTTGAAGTGCGGGGCGTCAGCAGCACCCGTGAGCTGGCCTTGCAGGCCATTTCCGCCGGCCGCGATCTGGCCAGTGAAGTCCGGGCCGCTGGGCTGGGTGAGCGGCACGACTACCTGGCCTTGCTGGCCCAGGGCCGTGTGCTGCCACCTTTGGACCACCCGGACCCGGCGCACTGCCTGGTCACCGGCACCGGCCTGACCCACCTGGGCAGCGCCGCCACCCGCGACAAAATGCACCAGCAACAGGCCGAAGGTACCTTGACCGATAGCATGCGCATGTTCCAGTGGGGCCTGGCGGGCGGGCGGCCGCCAGCGGGTGAGGAGGGTGCGCAGCCGGAGTGGTTCTACAAGGGCGACGGCGCGATCGTGGTGCGCCCCGGCGCCGACCTGCCGCTGCCGGCCTTTGCCGAAGACGCCGGCGAGGAGCCTGAGCTGGTCGGGCTGTACCTGATCGGCCCGGGCAATACCCCGTACCGGCTCGGCTACGCCTTGGGCAACGAGTTTTCCGACCATGTGCTGGAGCGGCGCAACTACCTGTACCTGGCGCATTCCAAGCTGCGCGCCTGCAGTTTCGGCCCGGAGCTCCGCCTGGGAGCGTTGCCAGCGCACCTCGAAGGCACCAGCCGCATTCTGCGCGATGGCCAGGTGCTGTGGAGCAAGCCGTTCCTGTCCGGCGAGCAGAACATGTGCCACAGCTTCGAGAACCTGGAGTACCACCACTTCAAATACAGCCAGTTCCTGCGCCCTGGCGATGTGCATGTGCACTATTTCGGCACCGCCACACTGTCGTTCGCCGACGGGGTGCAGGCCCGACCGGGCGATACCTTCGAAATCAGCCTCGACGCCTTTGGCCAGCCGCTGCGCAACGGCGTTGCCGCACCGCCCGGGCAGGTTCGCCCGGGGCTGGTGAAAAGCCTGTGAGGGCCAGGCCTTCTTTCTTGTTACAGGAGTCAACCATGTCTGCAAGCAATTTCATTGGCGGCCAGCGCAGCGCTGCTGGCAGCGTTCACCTGCAAAGCCTCGATGCGCGCACCGGCGAAGCCTTGCCGGGGGTCTTCACCCAGGCCACCCCTGGCGAGGTGGCCGCCGCTGCCGAGGCCGCCGAAGCGGCATTCGTCGAATACAACGGCATGGCGCCCGAGCGTCGCGCGCAGTTTCTCGATGCCATTGCCGACCAGCTGGACGCGTTGGGCGATAGCTT
Organism: Pseudomonas sp. p99-361; assembly: GCF_003935475.1. Lineage (NCBI taxonomy): Bacteria > Pseudomonadati > Pseudomonadota > Gammaproteobacteria > Pseudomonadales > Pseudomonadaceae > Pseudomonas > Pseudomonas sp. p99-361. The sequence goes on from NZ_RHQO01000019.1 coordinate 57,576, forward strand.
CATCGCCACAGTGTGCCGCGAAACGGCCTTGCCTGCTGCGCGCATCCAGGGCGAGCGCGGCCGAACCAGCAATCAGCTGCGCCTGTTTGCCAAAGTACTGCGCCGCGGCGATTACCTGGCGGCGCGCATCGACCGCGCTCAGCCACAGCGCCAGCCACTGCCACGCCCGGACTTGCGCCAGTACCGCACCGGCGTAGGGCCGGTAGCCGTGTTCGGTGCCAGCAACTTCCCCCTGGCGTTCTCCACTGCCGGCGGCGACACCGCAGCAGCGCTGGCCGCTGGCTGCTCGGTGGTGGTCAAGGCGCACAGCGGCCATATGGCCACGGCCGCGCAGGTGGGCGAGGCTATCGAGCGGGCGGCGCAGGCGACCGGCATGCCTGCCGGGGTATTCAACATGATCTACGGTAGCGGTGTGGGTGAAGCGTTGGTGCGCCACCCGGCCATCCAGGCGGTGGGGTTTACCGGTTCGCTCAAGGGCGGGCGTGCCCTGTGTGACCTGGCGGCAGCACGCCCCCAGCCGATTCCGGTGTTCGCCGAAATGAGCAGCATCAACCCCGTGCTGGTCTTGCCCGCGGCGTTGCGCGCGCGCGGCGGGCAGGTGGCCGAGGCGCTGGCGGCTTCGGTGGTGCTGGGCTGTGGGCAGTTCTGCACCAACCCCGGGCTGGTCATTGGCATTGCCGGTGAGGCATTCACCGCCTTCACTGCAACGCTGGCTGCGCAACTGGCCGACCAGCCCGCGCAAACCATGCTCAATACCGGCACCTTGCGCAGCTATGCCAGTGGCGTGCAGCGCCTGCACCAGCACCCAGGCGTGCGCCACCTGGCCGGTGCCGAGCAGGTTGGCGACCAGGCCCGGGCGCAGCTGTTCCAGGCCGATGCGAGCCTGCTGTTGAACGGTGACGAACTGCTGCAGGAAGAAGTGTTCGGGCCTGCCACGGTGCTGGTCGAAGTCGCCGACGAAGCCGAGCTGCGCCGCGCCGTGCAAGCGTTGCACGGGCAGCTCACCGCCACCCTGATCGCCGAGCCGCAAGACCTCCAGCAGTTCGCCACGCTGGTGCCGCTGCTGCAGCGCAAGGCAGGGCGCCTGCTGCTCAACGGTTACCCCACCGGTGTCGAAGTGTGCGAAGCGATGGTGCATGGTGGGCCCTACCCGGCCACCTCCGATGCTCGCGGCACCTCGGTCGGCACCTTGGCCATCGACCGCTTCCTGCGCCCGGTGTGCTTCCAGGACTACCCCGATGCGCTGCTGCCCGATGCGCTGAAAAATGCCAACCCGCTGGGGCTGCAGCGCTTGGTCGACGGCCAGCACAGCCGTGAGGCATTGATCTGACGCAGGCTTGGGCATGGCGGCGGCCCAGGCCTTGCAGGCCGAACGACGCCGACGGGGGAGTTTGTTGCCAAATGTGTGATTTCCTTCACGCACTCGGCGTCAAGAATGCGACCCCCGCCGTCGTCGAGGGGGACTGAACCAGGGCCCGCCATGCAAACGCTGTTGAACGAGATCCTTGAACAAGTACGCCCTTTGATCGGCACGGGCAAAGTTGCCGATTACATTCCTGCGCTGGCCGACGTGCCGGCCCAGCAACTGGGCATCGCCGTCTACAGCAACGATGGCAGTCACTACTGTGCGGGCGACGCCCTGGAACCGTTCTCGGTGCAGAGCATTTCCAAGGTGTTCAGCCTGGTTCAGGCGATAGGCCATTCGGGTGAAGCGATCTGGGAGCGGCTTGGCCATGAGCCGTCCGGCCAGCCATTCAACTCGCTGGTGCAGCTGGAGTTCGAGCGCGGGCGCCCGCGCAACCCGTTCATCAACGCAGGGGCCCTGGTCATCTGCGACATCAACCAGTCGCGCTTCGCTGCGCCAACCTTGTCGATGCGCGATTTCGTCCGGCGCCTGTCCGGTAACCCGCACATCCAGATCGACACCCGCGTCGCCGATTCGGAGTATCAGTTCCGCGCGCGCAATGCGGCCATGGCTTACCTGATGCAGTCGTTTGGCAACTTCCACAACGAGGTGGAAACGGTGCTGCGCAGTTACTTCAGCTACTGCGCACTGCGCATGAATTGCCTGGACTTGGCGCGGGCATTCTGCTTTCTGGCCAACGACGGCTTTTGCAAGCACAGCGGTCAGCAAATTCTCAGCCGTCGCCAGACCCAGCAGGTGAACTCGATCATGGCCACCAGTGGCCTGTATGACGAGGCAGGCAACTTCGCCTACCGGGTAGGGTTGCCGGGCAAGAGTGGCGTGGGCGGCGGCATCGTCGCCATCGTACCGGGGCAGTTCAGCGTATGCGTGTGGTCGCCGGAGCTGAATGCGGCGGGCAACTCGCTGGCCGGCATGGCCGCGCTGGAGTTGCTGAGCGCACGCATTGGCTGGTCGGTGTTCTGAATACCAGGCTGGCCTGGCGCGTGGTTGCTTGCCCCAGCCGGGTTCGGCCAACCTGATTGAACGTTTCAGCGCCATGGGCCGTCGGTATTGCATGTCTTATGCAATGGAGGTAGCCCATGAAATACCGCGCACTCGGCAACACTGGCCTGCTGGTTTCGGAGCTGGTGGTTGGCACGGTCCCGTTCGGCGGGCGTGGCGCATTCGAAAAAACCGGTAGCGTGGATGTCGACCAGGCACGGCGCATGTTCGACATGGCCTTCGATGCCGGCGTCAATCTGGTGGACACGGCCGACTTGTACTCGCACGGCCTTGCCGAAGAAATCGTTGGCCAGGCGCTGGCCCAGCGGCGCCAGTCGATCATCCTCGCGACCAAGGCGCGCAGCCCGATGGGCGACAACCCCAACGACAGCGGGGCGTCGCGTTACCACTTGATTCGCGCCTGCGAGGCCAGCCTCAAGCGCCTGGGTACCGACCATATCGACCTGTACCAGGTACACAACTGGGATGGCGTGACGCCGGTGGAGGAAACCCTGGCGGCCTTGGACCACCTGGTGCAGAGCGGGAAGATCCGCTACTTCGGCACGTCCAACTACACCGCCTGGCAAATGATGAAAACCCTCGGCTGCGCGCGCGTGAATGGCTGGCAGCAGCCGGTATCGCAGCAAATCTACTACACCCCGGAGGCGCGCGAAGCCGAGTACGAATTGCTACCCATGGCCATCGACCAAGGGGTTGCAACCTTGGTGTGGGGGCCCCTGGGCGAGGGGTTGCTGACCGGCAAGGTGCGGCGCGGGCAGCAGGCCCCCAAGGGCACCCGCCAGGGCAATGACTGGCCAGAACCCTACGTGCATGATCGCGAGCGGGCCTATGACATCATCGAAGCCTTGATCACCATCGGCCAGCGCCATGGCTGCTCGCCGGCACGGGTATGCCTGGCCTGGCTCAAGGACCGCCCCGGCATCACCAGCGTGATCACGGCGGGGCGCAGCTTCGAGCAGCTGCATGACAACTTGCAGGCGACCGAGCTGGTGCTCTTGCCAGAAGACCTGGAACAGATGGAACAGGCCACGCGGATCGCGCCCCAGTATCCCTACTGGCACCGGATCGCGGCCGAAATGGACCGCATCGACCCTGCCGAGGCGCCATTCATCGCCTTGCACCGCAAAACGATGCAGCGCCAGCAACCGTGACGAGTGCAGGTAATCGTTCAGCCACCATCGAAGAGGACACGCCCATGGCCGAGCAGCAGAAAGACCAGCAAACCCAAGTGCCAGCCCATTCCACGGAAGAAGAGAAGGCCCGGTTGAAAGACAAGAACAAGGACGGCATTCCGCCGGGCGCCGAGTAAGCGCAGGGCAGTGCCAACCTGGTGGTCGTTTGGCCCAACGGGCCAGGCGGCCGCTATTTACCTGAATTATTTTCTGCCCGACCGGTCAGGTATTGAGTCCTTGTTCAATCAAGAGGTTCTCATGCACGCCTACACGGTCCGCTATCAACTCAATGGCCAGCCTTGCACCCACACCTTCGAGCTCGAACAGCCCGAGCTTGCCCTGCACCAGGCAGCGCTGCACCTGATGGTGCTGCACTTTGGCGACGGCGAGAACAGTTTGCTGATGCCGCCCGCTGATGCCGGCCCGGACGAAATCCTGGCCCAGGCCAAGGTAATGGGGCTGACCCAAATCGACGTGGCGTGACGAAGCCCACCGGGTGAGCCCGCCACCCCTTGGCGTGGCAGGCTGAACGTCAGCGCCGCCGTAATGCGGCGGCCAGCCCTAGGGTCAGCACCACGGCACTGGCGATTGCCACGCCGATGGCAGCCGCGGCGCCCCAGGCTTGCAGCAGTGCTGCCAATACCAGGTAGAACGCGATCACCCCCACCGCGCCAATCGCATTGCCCCGCACCATCGCGGCCATCCCGGGCCGGCCATTCTGGACGTAGGCAAACACAACCAGCGGCCATGCGATTACCGGTATCGGTGCCAGCATGCCGCTGGTTGCCGGGCCCAGCCAGTCGGCCAGGCTTGTGGTCAGCATCAGCAGGCTGGTCGCCGCCACCATGCGCAGCGGTATTTCCCAGTATCGGTGCTTGGGGCGGGCCAGCATGTCCGGGCTGGGCTCGCGGCCACTGGCGCGTATCAGCACCCCGATCAGAACCAGCGCTACGGCCACCGACAGGTGCAGGTTGCCCCAGTGGGTAAATGCGTAAGCCACCAGGCCGTACGCCAGCAACGCCAGCAGCACGGCGGGTACCAGCGCTGCCCGGCGGGTGCTCCACATGAAGCAGCAGTACGTCGCCTGCACCGCCACCAGGCCGCCCAGTGCGCCAGGCACTGCAGCTACAGCAAAGGTGCTGCCCTGTTCCAGGCACAGGAAGGTCATGACCAGTGCCGAGGTAATGGGCATGCCGGACAACAGCCCGCCCAGCAGGCCGCCCCATCGGCGCGACGCCAGGGAAATGGCCCACATCAGCAAAGGGGTGACGATCAGCTTCAGATACAACAGCGTCATTGCGCGAATGGGCCCAGGCCCAGCTCGGTGTGGGTGGCCAGGGGCTGCAGCAGCATGCAATCGTTCCTTGTGCGTGGGGGCAAGCCTGCGAGCATGCGGCGGCGCAAGGGCCGGGGTCAAGGCTGTGGCGTGCCTGCAAGGTCATGCCGCGCGGGGCCGGGCCTGCGGCGCGAAGCGGCTCACCACGGGATCCGCTGGCCGTCCCACCCCCAGAAGCTGCCACTGTCGGCTGGGCCTGTCCGGCCTACCTGGTCGATCACGCACTGGGCGGCAAACGCCGGCTCGAACAACTTGCCCGGCGGCACATTGCTTTGGAACGGCCGCGACAGCGCGGTATCGGTGGTGCCTGGGTGCAGCGCCAATACCGTAGCCGCCGGGTTCAGGCGTTGCAGCTCGATACTTGCCGTGTGCAACAGCTGGTTCAGCGCCGCCTTGCTCGCGCGGTAGCTGTACCAGCCGCCCAGGCGGTTGTCGCCGATCGAGCCCACCCGCGCCGACAACGCGGCAAAGGTGGCCGGCTGCTGGCGCAGCAGGGGTAGCAGGTGCTTGAGTAGCAGAATAGGGGCGAAGGCATTGGTTACGAAGCTGGCCTGCAACCCGGCCAGGTCCAGCTGGGCCAGGGATTTTTCCGCCTTGGCGCCTTGCTGGTGCAGAATGCCCAGCGTGCTCACCACCAGGTGCAGGTGCTTGCAGCCAGCGCTGACCGTGCAGGCCAGCGCAGCAAGGGCCGCCTCGTCGCGTGCATCGCAATCCACCAGCCTCAGGCGTTGGCCGTGTGCGGCCGTCAGCGCAAGCAATGCGCTGCTACGGCTGGCACTGCGCGATACCGCCCACACCAGGTCGATATCGTCGCGGGCCAGCAAGGCCTGGCACAGTGCCAGGCCGATGCCTTGGCTGGCGCCGCCTATCAGGGCGTTGGCTTGCCCGGTCAATCCAGGGATCAGGTGCATGGGGCGCCCTCGGCACTGCGGGGTACTCCCAATGAGTACACCGGGTCATTGCAGATCATGCGCTACCGGCAGCAGCACCGCGGTAGCGCGGCTCACAGGTTTTACGCCTGGTAGATCCTGGTCAACAAGCGCAGTAATTGCTCGCGCTCCTCGTCATTCAGTGCCGCGGTCGCTTCCCGGTCGCTGTCGCTGGCGATCTGCTTCAACTCCTTAAGCAGTACTTCACCGGCTTTGCTGAGAAAAATCCCGTACGAGCGCTTGTCCGGTTTGCAGCGCACCCGTACGGCCAGGGCGCGTTCTTCCAGCTTGTTCAACAGCGGTACCACCTGGGGTGGCTCGATGGCCAGCGAGCGGGCCAAGTCCGCCTGCATCAGCCCTGGGTTCTGCTCGATCACCGCCAGTGCCGAAAATTGCGCCGGGCGCAGATCATGGGCAGCCAGCCGGCCGATAAAGTTCTGAAACAGCTTCAACTGGGCACGGCGAAGGGCATAACCGATCAAGTCTTCAAGCACGACATCCGCCCCGGAAACGGCGGTGGCAGCGGTATCGGTGGTGCGGGCAGACCTTCCCATCGGGTGAATGGCTCCTGGGGCATGGGTAATAAAGTTACCTAGTTTGCCTGCCTTGGCAGGATCCGGCTAGAGGAGGGCTGGTGAAAAAGAGCGGGGGCTGAGGTGCTGCAAAGGATAATTTTCATAATAGTTAATTGACATAACTAATTTGCTCCCTTAGCTTGAAGGCATCACCCCGAACAACAAGAGTGCAGAACCATGAGCAAATACGCAGGCCGTTGGGCTACCGTGAAAGTCGAGCTGGAGTCGGGCATTGCCTGGGTCACCCTCAATCGGCCAGAAAAACGCAACGCCATGAGCCCCACCCTGAACCGGGAAATGATCGACGTGCTGGAAACCCTGGAGCAGGACGCCGAGGCTGGCGTACTGGTCCTGACCGGTGCCGGGGAGTCGTGGACGGCCGGCATGGACCTCAAGGAGTACTTCCGCGAGGTGGACGCCGGGCCGGAAATCCTTCAGGAAAAAATCCGCCGCGATGCATCGCAGTGGCAGTGGAAGCTGCTGCGCATGTACGCCAAACCGACCATCGCCATGGTCAACGGCTGGTGTTTCGGCGGCGGTTTCAGCCCGCTGGTGGCCTGCGACCTGGCCATCTGTGCCGACGAAGCCACGTTCGGCCTGTCGGAAATCAACTGGGGCATCCCACCCGGCAACCTGGTCAGCAAGGCCATGGCCGACACCGTGGGCCACCGTCAGTCGCTGTACTACATCATGACCGGCAAGACCTTCGGTGGGGCAAAGGCGGCCGAAATGGGCCTGGTGAACGAAAGCGTGCCGTTGGCCCAACTGCGCGAAACCACCCGCGAACTGGCGCTGAACCTGCTGGAGAAAAACCCGGTGGTGCTGCGTGCCGCCAAGAACGGCTTCAAGCGTTGCCGCGAACTGACCTGGGAGCAGAACGAAGACTACCTGTACGCCAAGCTCGACCAGTCCCGCCTGCTGGACACCGAGGGGGGGCGCGAGCAGGGCATGAAGCAGTTCCTCGACGACAAGAGCATCAAGCCAGGCCTGCAGGCTTACAAGCGTTGAGTGCCAGCGGGCCGTGCCGCCCCTGGCGGCAGTCCGCGAATAGTGCCCATGAATACAACAAGAGGAATGAGCATGTTGCAGGTGCCTTTGCTGATTGGCGGGCGGTCGTGCCCCGCCAGCGATGGACGAACCTTCGAGCGACGCAACCCGGTCAGTGGTGAAGTGGTATCGCAGGTGGCCGCGGCTTCGCTGGCCGATGCCGATGCTGCCGTGGCAGCCGCCAGCGCGGCATTCCCGGCGTGGGCAGCACTGGCGCCCAGTGAGCGACGTGGCCGCCTTCTGGCCGGCGCAGACCTGCTGCAGGCACGCGCCGGCGAGTTCATCGCTGCGGCCGGTGAAACCGGGGCGATGGCCAACTGGTACGGCTTCAATGTGAAGCTGGCGGCCAACATGCTGCGTGAAGCCGCCGCCATGACCACGCAGGTCACCGGCGAGGTGATCCCTTCCGATGTGCCTGGCAGTTTCGCCATGGCCTTGCGCGCACCGTGCGGGGTGGTGCTGGGTATCGCGCCCTGGAATGCCCCGGTCATTCTGGCCACGCGCGCCATCGCCATGCCCCTGGCGTGCGGCAATACCGTCGTGCTGAAGGCGTCGGAGCAGAGCCCGGCCGTGCACCGGTTGATTGGCCAGGTGCTTCAGGATGCGGGGCTGGGCGATGGCGTGGTCAATGTCATCAGCAACGCCCCGCAGGATGCGCCAGCGGTGGTCGAACGCCTGATTGCCAACCCCGCTGTGCGGCGGGTGAATTTTACCGGCTCCACCCAGGTGGGGCGCATCGTCGGCGAGTTGGCCGCACGCCACCTGAAACCGGCCTTGCTGGAGTTGGGCGGCAAGGCGCCGTTGCTGGTGCTGCACGACGCCGACCTGGACGCCGCGGTCGAAGCGGCGGCCTTTGGCGCCTACTTCAACCAGGGCCAGATCTGCATGTCCACCGAGCGCTTGCTGGCCGATAGCCGCATCGCCGATACCTTTGTCGACAAGTTGGCAGTCAAGGTCAGCGGGCTTCGTGCCGGCGACCCCCAGGCCAGCGACTCGGTGCTCGGCTCGCTGGTCAGCAGTGCGGCGGGCGAACGCATCAAGGCGCTGATCGACGATGCCGTGGCCAAGGGCGCTCGCCTGGTCTGCGGCGGCCAGCTGGACGGCAGCATCCTGCAGCCGACCCTGCTCGACCATGTCGACAGCAGTATGCGCCTGTACCGCGAAGAGTCGTTCGGGCCGGTAGCTGTAGTGCTGCGCGCCGAAGGTGACGAGGCCTTGCTGCAACTGGCCAACGATTCGGAGTTTGGCCTGTCGTCAGCCATTTTCAGCCGGGACACCAGCCGGGCGCTGGCCCTGGCCCAGCGCGTGGAATCGGGTATCTGCCACATCAACGGGCCGACCGTGCACGATGAAGCGCAAATGCCCTTCGGCGGGGTGAAGGCCAGCGGCTATGGCAGCTTCGGCAGCCGCACGGCCATCGACCAGTTCACCCAGTTGCGCTGGGTCACCCTGCAACAGGGCCCCCGGCATTACCCCATCTGAGCAACACGCAACGGGCCGCCCCGGGCAATGCCCGGCGGCGGCAGCCTGTACAACAAGAACAAGGAGCAACCTGCGTGAATACCCAACCCCGCCTGCGGTCATGCGACCCTGGCCAACCGCCGCGCTACCGGCAGGTGTCCATTGGGCACCCACAAGTGCAGGTCAGTGAAACCGACGGTGTGCTGCGCATGCTGGCGCTGGAGCCGTTGGCGCCTTTGCCGGCGCGCCTGCTCGACCGCCTGCTGCACTGGGCGCGCGTTCGCCCGCACACCACCTTCATCGCCGCGCGCGAGCCCAGCGGTGGCTGGCGTGAAGTCAGCTATGCGCAGATGCTCGAACAGGTACGTACCATCGCTGCCCACTTGCTGGGGTTCGGCCTTGGCGCCGAACGGCCGCTGGTACTGTTTTCCGGCAATGACATCGAGCACCTGCAGCTTGCCCTGGGGGCCATGTATGCCGGCATTCCATACTGCCCGGTGTCGCCTGCCTACGCACTGCTGTCGCAGGACTTCGCCAAGCTGCGCCACGTTTGCGAGGTGCTGACCCCTGGCCTGGTGTTCGCCACCGACAGCCAGCCGTTCCAGCGTGCCTTCGATGCCGTGCTGGATGAATCGGTGCCGGTGGTGAGCGTGCATGGCCAGCCGCCACGCCGCCGCCATTTCAGTTTCGCCAGCCTGCTGCAGCCCTGTGACCTGGCGCCGGCAGACGCTGCGTTCGCCGCCACCGGGCCCGATACTATTGCCAAGTTCCTGTTCACCTCGGGTTCCACCAAGCTGCCCAAGGCGGTGATCACCACCCAGCGCATGCTCTGCGCCAACCAGCAGATGCTGCTGCAGACCTTCCCGGTGTTTGCCGAAGAGCCGCCGGTGCTGGTCGACTGGCTGCCCTGGAACCACACCTTCGGCGGCAGCCACAACCTGGGGATCGTCCTGTACAACGGCGGCAGTTTCTATCTGGACGCCGGCAAGCCGACCCCGCAAGGCTTCGCGGAAACCTTGCGCAACCTGCGCGAGATTTCGCCCACGGCCTACCTCACCGTACCCAGGGGTTGGGAAGAGCTGGCCAAGGCGCTGGAGCAGGACCCCCAGCTGCGCGAGGTGTTCTTCGCCCGCATGAAGCTGTTCTTCTTTGCCGCAGCGGGTCTTTCGCAAAGCGTTTGGGACCGCCTGGACCGTATCGCCGAGCAGCACTGCGGCGAGCGTATCCGCATGATGGCGGGCCTGGGCATGACCGAGGCGGCGCCGTCCTGCACCTTTACCACCGGGCCGCTGTCGATGGCCGGCTACGTCGGCTTGCCGGCACCGGGTTGTGAGGTGAAGCTGGTGCCCCAGGCCGACAAGCTCGAAGCGCGGTTTCGCGGCCCGCATATCATGCCGGGCTACTGGCGCTCGCCGCAGCAGACCGCCGAGGTGTTCGACGAGGAGGGCTTCTACTGCTCGGGCGATGCCCTGAAACTCGCCGATCCGCAACAGCCGGAGCAGGGCCTGATGTTCGACGGCCGCATCGCCGAGGACTTCAAGCTGTCGTCGGGTGTATTCGTCAGTGTCGGGCCACTGCGCAACCGTGCGGTGCTGGAAGGCTCGCCCTATGTGCAGGACGTCGTGGTCGCGGCGCCCGATCGCGAGTGCCTGGGCATGCTGGTGTTCCCGCGGCTACCCGAGTGCCGGCAATTGGCGGGGCTTGGGGCAGAGGCCAGCGACGCCCAGGTGCTGGGCAGCGACGCGGTGCGCCAGTGGTTTGCCAACTGGCTGACGCACCTGAACCGGGACGCCCAAGGCAACGCCAGCCGCATCGAATGGTTGGCCTTGCTTGAAGAGCCACCCTCGATCGACGCGGGCGAAATCACCGACAAGGGCTCGATCAACCAACGTGCGGTGTTGCAGCGGCGCGCTGCCCTGGTCGAGGCGCTGTATCGGCGCGAAGCCCCGGGCCAGTTGCACGCACAGGCGCGGCCATGAGCGGCGGGCTGTGCACCGTGTTCGACGACGTTGCCATCGTCGATATGGTGCGCACCCCTTGGGTTGACCTTGGGGGTTCGCTGGCAACCGTTTCACCCATCGACCTGGCCATCAAGGCCGGGCGGGCGGTGCTGGCGCGTGCCGGTAGCGATCCGCAGGCCGTGGGCAGCGTGCTGGCCGGCAGCATGGCCCAGGCCAGCTTCGATGCCTATTTCCTGCCAAGGCATGTCGGCCTTTACTGTGGCGTGCCGCTGGCAGTGCCGGCCTTGGCGGTACAGCGCATCTGTGGCACGGGGCTCGAGCTGTTGCGCCAGGCTGCCGAGCAACTGCGCAGCGGGGCGCCGCAGGTGTTGTGCGTTGGTGCCGAATCCATGTCACGCAACCCGATCGCGGCCTATGAACACCGGGGCGGCTTCCGCCTGGGGGCGCCGGTCGGGTTCAAGGACTTTCTCTGGGAGGCGTTGTACGACCCGGCGGCCGATGTGGACATGATCGGCACCGCAGACAACCTGGCCCGTGAGCATGGCCTGGCGCGGGAAACCGTGGATGCCTGGGCCTTGCGCAGCCATCAGCGCGCGTTACAGGCCCAGCAGGCCGGTTGGTTCGCTGAGGAAATCGTCAGCATCAGCAGCGAAAGCTTCTTCGCCGACGGCTACCAGCCACGCGGTATCGAACTGCCACGCGGGCTCGCCGAAGTCAGCCGCGACAGCCACCCACGGCCCACCGATGCTGCAGCGCTGGCGCGGCTGCGTACCGTGCACCCTGGTGGGGTACAAACCGCAGGCAACAGTTGCGCGGTCGCCGATGGGGCGGCGGCGGCAGTGGTGGCGCCCTACGCCAGTTGCACGCGACCGCCCCTGGCGAAACTGTTGATGGCCACGGCGGTGGGCGTATCGCCGCACACCATGGGTATCGGGCCGGTGCCGGCCATCGAGCTGCTACTGCGCCGCAGCGGCCTGCGCGCAGACCAGATAGACCGCTTCGAAATCAACGAAGCGCAAGCCGCGCAGGTGGTGGCGGTGGCCCAGGCGCTACAGCTCGATGTGGCAAAGCTCAACGTTCACGGTGGCGCCATTGCCCTCGGGCACCCGCTGGCCGCCACCGGGTTGCGGCTGGTGCACACACTCGCTCGGCAACTGCAGCAGGGCAACCTGCGCTATGGGGTGGCTGCTGCGTGCATTGGCGGCGGCCAAGGCATGGCGCTGCTCATCGAAAACCCCCGTTTCACTGCCTGAACAAGAGGTGTTCCATGGCCTGGAAGGCCCCCCTGCTGGACATGCAATTCGTGCTGCAACATTGGCTCCAGGCTGACAAGGCCTGGCAGGCAATGCCGCCTCATGCCGACCTGGACCTGGAACTGGCGTGGCAGGTGCTGGAACAAGCCGCCCGCTTCACTGAGCAGGTGCTGGTGCCGCTGAACGCCACAGGTGATCGCCAGGGTTGCCGTATGGAGGCAGGGCAGGTGCGGACCCCGCACGGTTTCCCGGCGGCCTACCAGGCTTATGTCGAGGCAGGGTGGCCGGCATTGGCCTGTACCCCGCAGTTCGGCGGCCAAGGGTTGCCGCTGGTGCTCGACGCTGCGCTGCAGGAAATGCTCTTCGCCAGCAACCATGCCTGGGCCATGTACACCGGTATCGCCCATGGCGCGTATCAATGCCTGCAGGCGCATGCCAGCGAACAACTGCAGGCACGCTACCTGCCCGGTATCGTCAGTGGCGAGATCCTGCCCACCATGTGCCTGACCGAGCCCCAGGCCGGCAGCGACCTGGGCCTGTTGCGCTGCCGCGCCGAGCCGTTGGGCGACGGCCGTCATGCCATCACGGGCAACAAGCTGTTCATCTCCGGCGGCGACCACGACCTGACCCGCCAGATCGTGCATCTGGTGCTGGCGCGGCTGCCGGGCGCGCCGGCCGGCAGCCGCGGTTTGTCGCTGCTGCTGGTCCCCAAATGGCTGGAAGACGGTCAGCGTAATGCGGTGCAGTGCGAAGGCCTGGAGCACAAGTTGGGTATCCGCGGTAGCGCCACCTGTGCATTGCGCTTCGAAGCGGCCAGTGGCTGGTTGGTGGGGCAGGCGCACGGCGGCCTGGCGGCGATGTTCGTGATGATGAATTCGGCCCGGCTGCACGTTGGCTTGCAAGGGCTGGCGCACGCCGAAGCCGCCTGGCAATGTGCCCGGGAATACGCCATGGCGCGTAGGCAGATGAATGCGCCCGGGCAGCCCAAGGGCCAAGCCGACCCCATTCACTTGCACCCCGCCATGCGCCGGGTACTGCTTGAGCTGCGGGTGCGCAGCGAAGGTATGCGCGCACTGGGCTACTGGGCGGCGCACTGGCTGGATGTGGCCGCAGCGGCCACTGACCCCGGGCAACGGGCCAAGGCGGCGACGCTGGCGGCGCTGCTGACACCGGTCATCAAGGCTGCCTTCACCGAGCAAGGTTTCACCCTGGCCAGCAAGGCCCTGCAGGTGTTCGGCGGTTATGGCTACACCTGCGAGTTCAGTATCGAGCAAACGCTGCGCGACAGCCGCATCGCCATGATCTACGAAGGCACCAACGAGGTGCAGGCCAACGACCTGCTGCTGCGCAAGGTGCTGGGTGACGGCGGGGCGGGCATGGCACTGCTGCTGGGCGAACTGCGTAAAGAAGCCGGCACCGGCATGGCGGCTGCGGTTCTGCAGAGGGTATGTGCGGTGCTGCAGGGGCTGCTTGCCGAGGTTATGGCCAAGGCGGCCGCTGACCCTGAGTACCCGTACCGCGCGGCCGGCGACTTCCTGCAACTGTGTGCCACGGCGTTGCAGGCGTTTGCCTGGGCGCGCACCGAGCGTTGCCTGCAGGCCCTGCCGGTGGGCGCCCCACTGCGCCTGCATAAGCAGGAAAGCATCGGCTTTTTCTGCAACTACCTGATGCTCGATTTCGACCGCCAGGTAGCGGCCGTGGCGGCGGCCGCTGCCCCGTTGCCTAGCATTACCGCACCGTTCTGAAACCCACGTGTGAAGTGGCCATGAACACCGGCTGAGGTTGCCGCGCCGAAGGCCGGTAGCGCAGGCAGCGGTCTGCCGAACACAGGTGCGAACCGCCCTTGATCACTGCCACTTTCACGCCGGGGTCGGCGGGGTCGTGGCTGTCGTCCAGGCTTGGCCCGGGCGGGTCCAGGCCAGCGTCGCGCTGCGGCGCATGGCCAGGGCTGTAACCCGTGCGGGTCAACTCCCAGACATTGCCCCCGGCATCGAACAGGCCAAAGCCGTTGGCCGGGAAACAGCCCACCGGCGAAGTGCCGGTGAAACCGTCGGTGGCGGCGTTGTGGTATGGAAACTGGCCCTGCCAGGTATTGGCCATGGCTTTGCCCTTGGGCAGTTCGGTCATGCCCCAGCTGAAGTCGGCATCCTGCAGGCCGCCGCGCATTGCATATTCCAGCTGGGCCTCGCTGGGCAGCCTGCGCCCAGCCCAGCGCGCGTAGGCCTGCGCATCCTCCAGTGCCACTTGCACCACCGGGTGGTTATCCAGCCCTTGCAAGTCGCTGCCCGGGCCTTGCGGGTGGCGCCAGCTTGCCCCGGGCACGAACTGCCAACCCGGGCGCAGCACATCCGGCCCTTGCTTGAACACCATTGCCCCCGGCACGCGCAGGTGCTGGGGCAGGCTGGGGTCGTTGGCCTTGTCGATCCCCCGCTCGGCATGGGTGAGGTAGCCGGTCGCCGCGACAAAGCGCGCGAACTGGGCATTGGTGACCGGGTGCACATCGATCCAGAACGCCGACACTTGCGCCAGGTGGGCGGGGCCCTCCTCGTCGTAGTAGCGGTCCGAGCCGAAACTGAACTTGCCGCCGGGCAGCTGCACCATGCCGTCCCGCCAGGGGCCTTCACGGGGGGTGGGTACACCACCATAGCCATCACACAGCAGCGCCGGGGCCGCCGCTTGCGGCCAGGCGCTGTAGCCAATGGCGAGCAAACCGGCGGCGAGCAGTGCGCAGCCGGCTGCACGCCCGATCATTGCTTGCTGGCCACCGCCGGGCTCGCCACTCTGGCAGGGCTGGCGGGGCGGCCTTCGGCATCGATCACGATATTGCTGCGCTGGGCGTAGGCCTTCCAGTCGCGCAGCATCTGTGCCACTTGCTCGGGGTGCGCAGCGGCGATGTCGTGGTGCTCACCTGGGTCTTTGCGCAGGTCGTACAGGTGCCACGCCGGTTTGCCGTCGGTGGCATCCCACAGCAGCTTCATCGGGCCCTTGCGCAGCGAAGCACTGCCGTTGATTTCCCAGCCCAGGGCTTCGTCACCGGCATGGATGAGCGTGTCGTCGCCTTGCAGGTAGTTCAGTGCCGAACTGCCCTGCGGCGGCACGATATCGCGGTCGCGGTACTTGATGCCGGGCATCGGCGCACCGGCCAGTTGCAACAGGGTGGGCATGATGTCGCGCACGCTGGCCAGCGCTTCGCCGCGCCCCGCTTTGATCGTGGCCGGGTAGTAGACAAAGGCCGGCACGCGGATGCCGCCCTGGTAGGTGGTCATCTTGTAGCGGCGGCTGGGCAAGGCGCTGACCTGGGCCCAGGCCGAGCCGATCATCAGGAACGAGTCGCGTCGGCCGTAGTTGTCCAGGCGGTTGTCGAAGTGCTGGCTGATCCACGTCGGGTCCACCCGTGAAGCGTTCTCCGGGCCATTGTCGGACATGAACAGGATCAGCGTATTTTCCAGTTCGCCCCGCTGGCGCAGGTGCGCTACCAACCTGCCCACCTCGGCATCCAGGGCGCTGACCATGGCGGCGTAGACCTCCATGGTGCGCGCCGATTGGCGTTGCTGCTCGGCGCTGAGCGATGCCCAGCTCGGCACGCCTTCCAGTTGTGCGTCCAGCGGGAAGTCGGCCGGTACCAGGCCGGCCTTGCGCTGGCGCTCCAGGCGCTGTTTGGCGATGGCCTCGTAGCCCTCGTCATAGCGGCCGCGGTATTGCGCCAGGTACTGGTCCGGTGCCTGCAGCGGCCAATGCGGCGCGGTATAGGCGGCGAAGGCGAAGAACGGTTTGTTGCCAGGGTTGGGCTGGTCAATCGCGTCAATGAGGCGGTCGGTGAACCAGGTGCTGGAGTAGAAGTCGGTGGGCAGCGCGATGGGTTCACCGTTGTGCAGGAAGGTTGCGCTGTAGTTCGGCTGCAAATCCATGTTGGCTTGCTTGAAGTGCGCGGCGCCGCCTTCGAGCAGCACGTAGGCCTGGTCGAACCCGCGGTTCTGCGGCTGTTGCGCAGGTTGCATGCCCAAATGCCATTTGCCGGAAATGAAGGTCCGGTAGCCGGCATCGTGCAGCAGCTCGGCGAGGGTGGCGACATTGCCTGCCAGCACACCCTCGTAGCCGGGGCGCACTTCAGTGCCAGGCGGCAGGCGCTTGCGTGCCTCGGCCATCATGCCCAACCCGGCCAGGTGTGGGTCGTTGCCGGACATCAGCATCGCCCGGGTCGGGGAGCAACTGGGAGCGGCATGAAAGTCCAGCATCAGGCGGCCGTCGGCCAGCAGGCTGTCCAGGTTGGGGGTCTGAATTTCGCTGCCCAGTGCTGACAGGTCAGAGAACCCGAGGTCGTCTGCCACGATGAGCAGAATGTTTGGTTGTTTAACGATAGGGGCGGCCATGGCTTGGCTGGTGCCGAGCATCAGCAGGCCGAGCGCAGCAAGGGATTTTAGGCAGTTCATTGGGGTGCTCTTGTTGTTTTGGTAGGTAGAGGGCGGTGCTTACCCGCAGGTTAGACACCACGCAGCGTCGATATTAGCGGCCGGGGCCGGGTTTGCGCAGGCGGTTGGCGCATAAGCGTTCGATCAGCGAACGCTTATGCGCGCAGGCACCTTGTCGGGGCGATTTAACCATTGACGGCAATATGGTTAACAAAAATAATAGTTAACAGAGTTATCCAAATTTATAAAAACAAGTAAAGGAAACTTCTGATGACCAAGCCGTTGAACCGGGCATGGGTGCCCGTTGTGCTGCTTTCGCTATGCCAGTACACGTATGCTGCGAACCCGCTGGAAGAGAGCCGGCCAGGCCGGCCCGGCGCGCCGCGCTGGGTCGAGGACTACCGCTTCCTCGATGACCCCGCCAAGGCCAGCGACCCGTTCGATGGGCTGCGCTACCACCGGTTGTCCGAGTCCGCCTGGCTGCAGCTCGGCGCGGAGGCCCGCTACCGTGCCGATGCCTTGGACCAACCCTTCTTCGGTTTGCGGGGCCTGAAAGACGACTCCTACCTGCTGCAACGCTTGCAGGCGCATGCGGACCTGCACCTGTTCGATGACAGGCTGCGCACGTTCTTGCAGGTGGAAAACACCCGCGCCTTCGGCAAGGACCTTTATTCGCCCAACGACGAAGGCCGCAACGAAATCCGTCAGGCGTTCATCGACTTCAATCATGACTTTGCCGCAGGCCGGTACACCACCCGCGTCGGTCGTCAGGAAATGGCCTACGGCGATCAGGTCTTCGTCACCTACCGAGACGCGCCGAACCTGCGCCTGAGCTTCGATGGCGTGCGCGCCAGCCTCAACCTTAAGCGCGGCTACAAGCTCGATGCCTTCGCCGTCAGGCCACTGAAAACCGGTGAGGACAGCTGGGATGACGGCAGCAACAACGCGGTGAAGTTCTATGGGCTGTACGGCACGTTGCCGCTGACCCCCAGCTGGAGCATGGACCTGTTCGGCTTTGGCCTGCAGACCGACGCGCGCAGCCTGGCTGGCGAGGTCGGCGACGAGCAGCGCTACACCTTCGGCACTCGCCTGTTCGGCCGCTATCAAGCGCTTGACTGGAGCTGGAACCTGGCTGGCCAGCGGGGCCACCTGGGCGGCGCATCGATCCGCGCCTGGGCGCTGTCGAGTGACAGTGGCTATACCTTCGCCCACCCCTGGCAACCGCGCCTGGGACTGCGCGTCGATGCTGCCAGCGGCGATGGCGAGCCTGGCGATGGCAAGGTCGGTACCTTCGACCCGCTGTTCCCGCGCAACGGCGTGTATGGCGAAGCCAGCCTGACCACCTTGAGCAACTTGATCGTGGTCGGGCCCACGTTCGGTTTTTCGCCGTCGCGCACGGTGCGTTTCGAGCCGGCCGTGCTGGCGGTGTGGAAGCAACGCGAAGAGGACGGGGTGTACATGCCGGGCATGAGCATGCTGGCCAACACCCGAGGAACCGGGCGCCATGTCGGCACCATCTATCGGGCCAACGCCCGTTGGCTGGCCACACCCAATCTCACGCTGGACCTGGACCTCAAGTACTACGACGTTGGCGCTGGCATCAAGGAGGCCGGCGGCGAAGATTCTTCGATCGTTTCCTTGCGTGCCACATTCAGGCTTTGATTTCACGACCCATAACAACAGGGGCCACACATGAGTCATTCATCCAAAGCTGCAAGCAAGCCGGTGCTCACCATCGGCCTGTGTTTTCTGGTGGCGTTGCTTGAGGGCCTGGACCTTCAGGCCACCGGCGTCGCTGCACCGCACATGGCCAAGGAATTCGCGCTGACCTCGGCGATGCTCGGCTGGGTATTCAGCGCAGGGTTGCTTGGGCTGTTGCCGGGCGCGTTCATTGGCGGCTGGCTGGCCGACAGGCTGGGCCGAAAAGCGGTGTTGATCGTCGCGGTATTGCTGTTTGGTGGTTTTTCGCTTGGCACTGCGCATGCCGACAGCTACAGCACGCTGTTGATCGCACGGCTGGTGACAGGGTTGGGGCTTGGTGCAGCGCTGCCGATCCTGATCGCCCTGGCCAGCGAGGCGGCGCCGGAGCACCTGCGCAGTACGGCGGTGAGTGTGACCTACTGCGGCGTGCCGCTGGGTGGGGCGATCGCTTCGGTGATCGGCATGGCCGGGTTGGGTGAAGACTGGCGAGTGGTGTTCTACGTGGGCGGTATTGCGCCGATCATGATTGCCCTGGTGCTGATGCTGTGGCTGAAAGAGTCCCAGGCGTTTCGCGCCCGGCCTGCAGCCAGCGCGGGTGATGCGGGGTTGCTGACCCAGCTGTTCGGGCCGGGGCAGGTCAGCCGCACGCTGCTGCTCTGGCTGGCGTGCTTCTTCACCCTGACTGTGCTGTACATGCTCCTGAACTGGTTGCCGTCGTTGTTGATGGGCCAGGGTTACAGCCGGCCGCAGGCGGGTGCGGTGCAGATCCTGTTCAACCTTGGCGGCGCAGCAGGCTCGTTCCTGACCGGGCGCATGATGGACCGCGGGCATGCCGGGCGTGCGGTGTTCATCGCCTACGCCGGGATGCTGGCCTCGCTGGCTGGGCTGGGGCTGTCGAGCAGTTTTGCGCTGATGCTGGTGGCGGGCTTTACCGCCGGTTATTGCGCCATTGGCGGGCAACTGGTGCTGTATGCCTTGGCACCCACGCTGTACCCCACCCACGTGCGCGCCACAGGCGTTGGTGCGTCTGTGGCCGTGGGCCGGCTGGGCTCGATGGCCGGGCCATTGGCTGCCGGGCAAATCCTGGCGGCGGGGGCGGGGGTAGGGGGCTTGCTGCTGGCGGCCTCACCCGGCCTGGTGGTGGCCGCGTTGGCAGCGCGCGCGTTGCTGGGGCAGCGTAAACGCGCAGTTCTGCCTGCTGCGGCGCAGAACGCCGCGCCGTAGGCCTGCCTGTAGTGCAGGGGCCGCTTTGTGGCCCATCGCAGGCAAGCCACACACAGGGGGCGCATCAGGGCTGATAGGTGTTTGTCACAAGATATGCAGCGCCTGTGAGATCGAGCGCCGCCCGCGCGGCGCATCGCGAGCTGCGCTCGCTC